>NZ_JANKAF010000020.1:0-62938 GCF_024622765.1 Clostridium mucosae
CGAAATAAACTGATACCTATGTCAAGGACATTATAAAAAAAGGGTTATGCACAAAGAAGATGATTTCTGTATTGAACAGGGGTCATCTTTTTTTGATCCCATTTATATCTGTAGTTATTATAATAAATTATATATTTATTAATTTTGCTTTTAAGTTCTTCATATGAATTACACTTCTTAGATTTAACAGAGTCCTTCAAATGACCAAAGAACGATTCCTGCGGGGCGTTATCCCAACAGTTTCCACGGCGAGACATAGATTGTCCTAAGTTGTTTTCCTTCAGTAAGGCTTGAAATATAGGACTTGTATAATGTGATCCTTGGTCAGAATGGATAAATGCATTAGCAGCTAACTTTACTTTCTTCTGTTTTTTTAGTTTTAATATTGTTTCTGTCGCTATATCTAGAGTGATTCGCTTAGACATATGATGAGTTAATATTTCACCTGTTGAGGCATCTAGAATGGTTGACAAATAAGCCATATCGTTTTCGCCGTATGGCAAATATGTAATATCAGTTAATAAAACTAAACCAGGAGTTTCTTGCTTGAAATTTCTTTCTAAAAGATTTGGAACAGTTCTATGTTCTTTAGTTGCTTTTATTATTTTTTTATAAGGGTTAGTCTTTCTATATGGGCATATAATTTCATATTTTTTCATTATTCGTTGTATCTTTTTTAAGCTATAAATTACATTATATTCATTTTCTAATATCATTTTAATAGACCTAGAACCTTTCTTGTATCCACGTCGGTTAAAAGCCTTTAAAATTAGATTTTTAGCAAATATGTCTTGGTTGTCACGTTGCTTTCGTATATCTGCTGAATTTATATAATTGTAATATCCCGATCGTGAAACATCTAAAATCTTGCAAAAATATCCTGTTAACCTTTTAAAATTATTCATTTCAATTGTAGATTTTATTAATTCAAATTTAGTGCTAGTATTCAATTCTTTATTTTTCTTTATCAGCAACCTTTCTTTCTCGTCTAATTTTTTTAATAGTTCTACCTGTGCTTCAAGTAGCTTGATTTTAGCTTCTTGTCTTTCTATAATTTCTTCTTTCGTTAATTCGCGATTAACATTGCGGTAACGTGGAGTTCTTGTGGCTTTATCTAAAGCTAGAATACCGCCTTTATCATAGGCTTTCTTCCATCTAGCAGCTGATTCTTCAACTCTTTTAATTCCAATCATAGCTATATCAAATCCATTTTCAGCAAAAATTTTGCGTGCTGGTTTTCCAGAAATATATTCATCTATAAATAATCTTTTGAACTCAAATGTATAAGTTATTGTTGTTTCACTTACTTTAGCTACATATTTATTCTTCTTTAATTTTTCTATATCTTCTCTCGTTAATAAAAATCTACCCATTCAGCAACCCCCATCTATTTATTTAATTATATAAAAAATACCTATAGACATAAATCCTTTTATTTAAGTGTCTAGTCTATAGGTATCAGTTTAAAACGCGAGCCCCTTTATAAAAATAAGAGATTAGCTTTATTAAGACAATCAGCAGCAAAGTTAATAACAGGTAGTTTATCATTTTCATGAATATATAAAATTAAGTCGTAAGGAGCATTAAGTTCTTTTTCTATAGTCATAAGCTCTTCTTTAGATGCAGATTGAATTTTTCTTATATCAGAAATCATAGTTCTTTGATGTCTAACTGCTTCAACAATATTACCAGTGCCAGCTTCACCTTTAATCCTAATATTTACTTATAATAATATCCTTTAAAGAATTAATACCTATAATTAGATTAAATAGATAATAATACTAAAACTTATATTGTACAAATATATCGATACAAATTCATTAATAAAAAATTACTAAAATTATAATTTTTTACATTTACCTATTTACAAAAGATGGATAAGGGCATATACTAATGTAGTAATATTTTTTATAAAATTAAGGAGGTAGGGTTATGTTTATAAATTTAAAATCTAATAAAAATCAAATTGAATATAATCTATATTTTATTAGTAGCTCTACCAGTGGAGATAATCTGTAATTTTTTACGGAATATTAATTTGTTAATTGTGCCACCATGAGTTATTATGCTCATGGTTTTTTTATGCGCTTAATTGCTAAATAAAGTGATATTTAATGACCCTGGGTAAACTAGGGTTATTTTTATATATTAAAAATAATTTAAAGGAGGATGTATTAAATGATTAATCTAAAAAAATTAAAAGAAAATCAATTAGAAACAGGTATAAGAAATAGAAAGGGAGGAATTTTATATGTATACTATCGGAGAATTAATTAATATAGCTATAGTTAATAGTCACAAAAACGCTATAGAGTTTGAAAGATATTGTAAGGATGAAAGATTAAATTCAATTGAGATTAAAAGAGAAATATATAAATCATCTAGAGATAAAAGAAATAGAGTATTAAAAAATTTTAAAATACTAGTAAAAATGATATTTTAATGTAATTAAAAATTTTAAGAATATAATATAATAAAAATACTCAACACTATTTTAAATAATGTTGAGTATTTTTATGAATTTTTCTTGAAATAGTGCAAAAGTGACGCTTATAATTACTCAAACAAGAAAAAATAAAAATAATAGCGAGGGAGTAGGAAGAGAGTCAAATTAAAATAATTTTAGATATTTTCATATTGGTTAAAAAAAATAAAAATGGTATAATGTAGAATATAATTAACATTGTGATAATTTTTAAAGGTAACAATGGTACTAAATGCATTTATTAATATGCATGTGGAATGTATTAATAAGGCGAATATAAGGGGTAAGATATACTTATAAATTTTTATAAATGGAGGATGAAAAAGATGGGAGTTGCATTTAAAGATGTGAATTTTAGCAGATTGGTAGACAAGCTTAGTCCTTGTTGTCTTTCTGAGAATGTTTGTGGAGGGTGCGAGAGAGAAACCTGTTTAGTTGGATATGGAACGGAATGTATTAAAAATTGTATGATTAATAAAGTTACATATGTAATCGATGGATGTAAGAACATTCCGATTATGGATACAAGAATATATGACAAAGAATATATAATGGATGGAGTTGCAGACATTCTAAGAACTTGTAAAAGTTGTAAGGAAAATCATTTTGACAATTGTGTTGTAAATATTTTAAGAAGCTGCTATGAAGTTATTTTATTTGGCGAAGAAAAAGAATATAAAGGAAGTGCTCTTGTATATTTAAATGACTTAAAAGAATCTAATCCAGAAATAGCAGATAAATTATTTCAAAAATACATGACTAGGGGTTAGAGAATAAGCAATTTATTATAGTAATGAACTATTTTGTATATTTACACTTACAAGATTAATAAATTATTATAAAGAAATATTATATATGATATAGGTGTTTCTAAGATTTCAGAATATTAAATATAAGCCTTTTGGCCTAACATAGAACTGTGTTAGGCTTTTTAGTATTTTGGTATAATAATATATTTTAAAGATTTTTATTAAGAGGAGTAAATACCTAAATTTATTAAGGTATTTAATAGAATAAATAAAATTCCAATTATTATATGCATTATAATTACATTTAATCCTAAATATTATATAATGTTTATATAAATAATACTTAAATTTAATCGGAGGATAGCATATGTACAAGTATATGTATAAAGAGGCTCAAACACATGGATTGTTTAGGGGTGATGCAAATCATAGGGAAATCATAGATAAGTATAGTAAAGAAGGATGGAGGTTTGTTACGGCAATACCTTCAGAATTTTATAGTAATAATGGAGGAATAAAGAGATTTGATTTAGTATTTGAAAAGGAAATAGATGAATCACTATAAAAATTATTTGAAGGGCTGGTATATATGATAAATATTAGAACCATTTCTATATCTGATTATAGGGATATATATTTGCTAAATAAAGAATTAGGTTATTTATATCCAGAAGAAAGAGTTAGAGAAAAAATTAAATATATAATAGAAAACAAAAAAGATATTATTTTAGTAGCTTATATAGATAATAATATAATTGGATATATACATGGTAGTGAATATGAGTTACTATATTCTGATTCTTTAATAAATATTTTAGGATTTGTAGTTAGAGAATCTTATAGAAAAAATGGTGTAGGAAAAGCCTTAATAGATAAATTAGAAGAAGTAGCAAGAGAAAATAAATATTCTGGAATAAGGCTAGTATCGGGAATTGATAGAGAAAATGCACATAGATTTTATGAGAGAAATGGTTATATTTACAGAAAAGAACAGAAGAATTTGATTAAATTATTTAGTTAGATTTATATTCATACAATTCTATAAATAAAGTTAAGTAAATTTTAAGATTAAAAGGAATAATTATAGAAAAAATATAGGCTGCAGGTAAAATGAAAAGTTTTTAAAAAGCAATTTATATAACTGTTTGTATTGTAAGTGGGTTTATCATACTATTTTCCTTATTAAAATTTAATGATAATAGGTTCTACAGTTATTATAATTTTCACTTTGATTTTTGTACATTCTTAATAGTAAGATCAAATTAGAATTAAGAAAATAGAATGAGTGTAGTAGTTCTATAACAAGACTTAAAAGACACCTTTAGTGCCCTTTAAGAAATGAAAACATTACCCTTACCAACTATAACAATTCTATAACCTGGAAGTAAGGCTGTTAAGTTAAATTTATCGGATTTAGGAGTAAGACGAATGGATTGGACAATAATTTGATTTTCATCAAACACCTGTAAATAAACACTATTGGTTTCAGATATGTTTTGCACTATATATTTATTTTCAGAAGAAAAATTTAAGTCAGAAGCTTGGTAAACACCTTCTTCAAATAAATTTATAGCATAAGTATATTGTGTAAAAGTACTAAAAAACAAAGATAATGAAATTATAAATAAAAGTATTGATTTTTTCATAGCCTAACCACCTTTCATATTTATTTTAATCAAATATGAAATAAATATTCAAAGGTGTGCAAAGTTAAATAAGAAATTAAGTAAGATATATAATTTATTTAATCTTGGTATTTTAATGGGGCTTTCTAAGGAAATGAATAATTTATGCTATATTTTATAGAGAGGTGGACCATATAATAATCCACCATTTAATATTAGTTTATTATTAAAATTTACAGGAAATTAATTCATAGTATTATTAGAACCAAAAACCTCCACAATTTCCAAAGAAGTTATTGAATCCACAACATCTATTAAATCTACGACATCTACGACATCTACAGCATCTGCAGCAGCATCTATTAAATCCACAAAATGGCATATTATTCACCTCTCTATAGTATATAATTTAATATATTCCAAGCGTCACATAAGTGTTACTAGGTATAGAGTAAAATTTTAATTAGAAGGTACAGTAAAGTAAGCTAATTATTGTGAAAATATAAGGTTTTCCAATTAAAAGATGGCACTAACTGTAGCAAATTTAATGCTTTTTATTAAATTCTAGGGACAATAATGAAAATTATGGTGAATATGAAAATATTTAATTATAGATAAAATAGTAATTAGCTTACTGTGATCGGAAAAACCTTACCAGAAGCAAAAGGTAAATTAGATAATTTATGCTATGGAAAAGTATGGGTGATTACAACCATCCAGTATAGCTTTATGACATTGGAGAATCATTTGATAAAACAATCTATTAGGGGAAGATCAACTTTTAAATTAGAATTAATATAAAGTATTAATAGATTAATATCACAAAAAATTATCTAATAAATTATACTTTACAATGATAAAATTTCAATGGAATTTGGAGATGAAATAATAAAATTCAAGAGGAGATTAAAATGAATAAAAAATTAATTATAGTTAATGGAGCTATGGGAGTAGGTAAAACTACAACCTGTAAGGAATTAAATAAAAGTCTTCAAAATTCCGTATTGCTTGATGGAGACTGGTGTTGGATGATGAATCCTTTTGTTGTTAATGAAGAAAATAAAAAAATGGTAATAGATAATATAACATATTTGCTTAGAGGATTTATTAGGAATTCAACAATAGAATATGTTATTTTTACATAGGTTATACATAGAGAAGAAATTTATAACGATATTTTAGAACCTTTAAAGGACTTAGATTTTGAAGTTATTAAGCTAACTCTTACATGCTCTAAAGATACATTGAGGAATAGAGTATTAAGAGATGTAAAGCTTAACTTAAGAACTGAAGAATCTATAAATAGGAGTATCGAATATCTAGACTTATATAAAAATATGGATACAAAAGAAATTGATACAACTGATCTCTCTATATTAGAAGTAGTTGAATTGATAACAAATAATATAATTAATCATATTAAAAAATAAATTTTATTTATTAAGGTATTACCGAAAGTTATATTAGGTTTTATACAAATATAAAATCTAGTATTTAATTAAGGAGTAATAGAGTTATCAGTAAGAACTATAGAAAATCATGAAGGCTTTTGGGATAGTTATGTAGAAATCTAAAACTGAAATTTTAGATAGTATTAGTAAAGTGGAGAAAGGATGAAAAAAATGGGGGATTATGAAATAATTCAAATAATATCGAATTCAAAAGATATTTATTCTGAATATTCTAATGAAGAAAATGGCTATTTTACTTTGCCAATAGTATGTTTTGCATTAGTAGAATATAATGATGGATCAAGAAAAGTAATTCCAATGGATATGGATGTAGACGGTACAATTGGACCAAAGGGGAGGGATTTTATAGGAATTACTACTCATAAAATAGAAGAATAATAAAGTCTTTAGGATGAATTTATGAAAAAGGGAGATAAATTATTTGTTAGAATAGATTATAAGAATAAAGATTTAGAATATACGTCGACTGATTTCACAAAACATGTAGACTATCTAAATAAAATTTCTAAGGAGAGGTATTTTTTAGGTGGAGGATTTAATAATACTAATGGAGGCATGATTTTATTTGAAGCAAAAGATATAAATGATGCAAGAAATATTGCAGAAGAGGATCCAATAATAAAAGGAAAGTTTTTTACTTTTGATTTATATGAATGGGAATTTATTTATTTTATCTGAAAATAGTGATTAAAATTTATAAGCTTATTTATAAAAAATATCTATATTTGAAAATTAAATATTATGAAATCATTGTATAATATAAATTAAGACATTTAAAATAATAACTAGTTATGGGGAGATTGATATGAGTAATATAGACTTGCATATGCATTCATGCTTTAGTGATGATGGAGAGTATACTCCAGAAGAAATTATCGATAAAGCAGTAAAAAATAATGTTGAAATAATTTCTATAAGTGATCATAATTCAGTAAAGGCAATAGAAAGAGCTTTAAATTATACAAAGGATAAGGAGATAAAAGTTATACCAGGAATAGAAATAGACTGCACCTTTAATGGTATAAACTTACATTTACTTGGATACAATATAGATTATAAAGAAAAGGATTTCTATAATATTGAAGAAGATATTTTAAATCAAGAAAGAAGTGCTTCAAAAGAAAAGATAAGGTTAATAAAGGAACACACAGGTTTAAATATACACGAAGAGGAAGTTCTTAAAAGATCGACAAATGGAGTTGTTACAGGTGAGTTAATAGCTGAAATACTATTAGAAGATAAGGAAAATAGGAATTCTACTATAATGAAGCCGTATTTAGAAGGTGGAAGTAGAAGTGATATGCCTTATGTAAATTTTTATTGGGACTATTTTTCACAAGGAAAACCAGCTTATGTACCAATAAAATTTATAACTTTAAAAGAAGCAATTAAATTAATTCATAGGCATGGTGGTCAAGCAATAATTGCGCATCCAGGAAATAATTTAAAAGAAAATTTAGATATAATAGATGAATTGATAAAAGAAGGAATAGATGGTATAGAGGTTTTTAGTAGTTATCATACAAAAGAGCAAACCGATTATTTTTATATTAAGGCTTTAAAAAATGATATGATAATAACTTGTGGAAGTGATTTTCATGGAAAGACAAAACCTAATATAGAAATTGGGAAATTTAAGTTTGAGCCTAAAGATATTTCAATAGATAAAATATTTAAGTAAGTGATATTAATATTTTTCGCATTTAAAATTTATGAAAGTTACTTCTTTAACTTATTTAATGGAAACAAATATTGAATTTAAAAAATCGATAATACTAAAATTGGTAAATTTAAAGCTAATTAAAATAGTAAGGTAGCTAATCTTAAATGATTTTAAATAGTATATAAATTATAATATATGAATATAAGAAGTATATTAAATAAAAGTCAGTAAATTAATCATAAGCATATTTACTGGCTTTTAATTTATTGTAATAAAAATTTATAAAAAGAACTGTAGTTTAAATTTTTTGTTCCATATTTCCATATAATTTAAAAAATTCCCATATTCCTTTAAATTATGATAACAAATATTCATTCCTAATTTAAATCAGGTAAAAGAATCAGTAGGTTATAAAATATAAATTATTCATAATAAGTATACATAATAGTGTATCGTATAGGTAATATACAAATATAATATACATTATCAATAAATTTTAGAGGGGTTATATGAGTAGGGGGAAAAATAATAAACAAAGTAAGAAGAAAAATACAAAAAAAAGAGAATTTGGATTATATCCTGCACTTAAAAATACTGTGGATGGAGATAGATATGGCTATATAAATAAGGAAGGTAAAGAAGCAATTCCATTTAAGTTTACAAGGGCATATGATTTTAATGAACTTGGATTAGCAATAATTAAAGAAAATAGCAAGTTTGGAATAATTGATATGAAGGGAAATTATTATGTTAATCCTCAATTTGATAATATAAATCAGTATAAAGAAGGTAGGGCCATTTATACTGAAAAATCTAAAATGGGGGTTTTAGATGAAAAAGGAAATAAATTAAGAGATATAGTTTACGATTATATAGGAAACTACAATGATGGACATGCGGTTGTTGCAAAAAGAAATGGGAAAAGTTATAAATATGGATATATTGATTTAGATGCAAAAGAAATTACAGAAGTTAAATATATGAATGTAAGTGATTTCAATGATGGTTTTGGCTTAATAAAAATAAAAGAAAGAGAATATGCATTAATAGATAAACAAGGGAATATTAGCAATACTTATAATTTTGAATATGTTGGATCATATGGGGAAGACTTAATGGTATTTTCAATATTATTAGGTGGACCATATGGATATATAAACAGGGATGGAGAAATAGTTATTAGTCCAATTTATTGTGATGCCCAAGAATTTAATGATGGAGTAGCTGTGGTCAGTAGAGGTAATAATATAAGCTGTACACATGGAGTCATTGATAAATTAGGAAAGCAAATTTATGGAGATATATATAGTGATGTAAAATATTTAGGTGAAGGTAAGGTAGCATTAGGTTTACCGATAGGAGATAATAGGATATTTCCAAGAAGTATTTATGCTATAGGAGATACCAAAGGAACTCTTTTAACAAAATTTAATTATCTTGAGATTGATAGCTACATTAAAGGATTATCATATGGATCTGATGATAAAAAAACATTTTTTTTAGATGAGTATGGGAAAATAATAAAAAATCTACCTATAGTTGATGGAAGTGGTCAACTTAGAGTTAAAGGTGAAATTATATATGCTAATATAGATTATTTTCCGTATTATTTAGATAAAAATAATAAAGTAATTTATCAACCGAATAAAGAGATTCCTTTAGATCAAAGATATTTGATAATAATTGATAAATATAAACCAAACATAAATTATCTCATATATATTCCACAAGTGAAAGGGATGCATGATGATAATATAGAAAAAGAAGTTAATTCAAGATTAAGGGAAATGTCATTTTTCATACCATCAAAAAGAGAATTGATAGGTAAGGAGCTAAATATTATAAATGATCAGGTATTATCATACAATTACTACGGAAATTTTCAAATATTATTTTACAGAGATAATTCAATAATCATAGATTTATTAGGATATTATTATCCATTAGGAGAAGTTCATGGAACACCAATAAGAAAAACCTGTGCTATTGATTTGTTGACGGGAAAATTTTACAATTTAAAGGATTTATTTAAAAGTAATACGAGCTGGATAAATAGGTTAAATGATATAATTGAGAATTTTATAGAAAATGACCCTAATTATGAATATGTTTTTCCAGATTCATTTAAAGGAATATCGGAGAATCATGACTTTTACCTAGATAAAGATAATTTATATATTTATTATCTTCCAAATGAAATAGGCCCTTATTCTGCTGGGGTTATTACTTTTAAAATACCACTTATCCAAATACAAATTTATTTAGATAATCAAGGTGATTTTTATAAAGCATTCTATGGATAATTAGAAGAAGCATATTAGAATTTAAGTATTCTTATATGCTTTATTTTTAATGTTAAATATAATCTTAAATAATATACTCGTAAATGAGTATAAATAGAATAAAAAAATGAAAGCAAATCAAAAAAACAAAGAAATAAAACAAATAGAAAGAATAATATATACTATATATAAATAAACAAAAGATATTTAGAAAGTGGAGACTAAGATGAACTATAATAATTCAGATTATAATTATGAAGATTATTTTAAAATAATGAGTATGAATAATGAAAATTGTTCATATACCGATTATGAACAATTAGATAATAATGAATATAGGAATAATCTAGAAGAAGGATTAAATAATATGAATCTTGATTTAAAAAGTTCATATACAATGAATCAAAATAATGAGAGAAACATAAATATGTTTCAAGGACATCAAAAAAATCAATACAGTCAAGAATTAATGAAATCACAAGAAAATGTGAAAGAAATTTTAATAAAAACTGCTGTTTTAATAATATCTTCTAATATCCTTATTTTAGTTTTGTAGTACTACTATATTTTATAGTAGTACTACAATTTAATATCTTTTATCTCTATTACACAGTTTCATATTTCACTTTCTTTCCATCTACTTACAAATTCATCAAGAATTATACGAAGTGTTTTTCCTATAGTGGTATAATCCTCATCTTTCAAATTTGCCAAAGAAATTCTTATAGACCATTCTGGTCCTTGAAATCCAGAACCACTTAATAATACAATAGATGATTCTTCAGCTAATCTATATAACACTTCAACAGGCTTATAATTGCTCTCAAGATAATTTGCAAACTTTGAACCATAATTATAATTTGCCCATTCTAATAAATCAAATTCTGTATAATAAGCTGCGTCATATATATCTTTTCTTAAATTTAGTCCGAGACTATCAACATAGTAGTTTTTGACGTCTATGACATATTTCTATAGTTTGATTTTTATATATGTTTTTATCATCTAATAATGCAAATGCACAGAAAAATGCCATTTGCACTTGTTGAGGTGTAGAAAGTCCAGCTGTATGGTTTAAGGCAACCTGTCTGCTATCTGCAACTATTCTATCTATGAATGGTATAGTTTCTGGATTTAAATTCATATCACCGTATCTTCTATTTAAAATTTTCTTTTTATCTTCTGACAATTCTTTAAGAAGTTTATCATATATATTTTTTTCATGAATAGCTATAGTTCCTAATCTCCAACCTGTAACTCCGAAATATTTAGAAAATGAATAAACCCCTATAGTGTTATAAGGTAAATCAGCCATTAATGATCTAAATTCAGGAACAAATGTACCATAAACATCATCAGATATTATCATTATATCTTTATTATACTCATTTACAATAGAAACTAGGTTTTTTCTACATTCACTGCTTAATGAAACAGATGGTGGATTACTTGGATTTACTATAAATAAAGCCTTTATAGAATTATCTTTAAGTTTTTCTAGTTCATGTAAAGGATATTGCCAAGTATGTGTTCCATCTGTGGTAGTTTCAGTAGCCTTTATAGGAACTATTTCTAAATCATATCTAGGCAAAACTGGTATTTCTAGATATGGAGTAAATATAGGTACCATTATTGCTATTTTATCTTTGGGATTAAGAAGCATATTTGATCCTAAAGTATCAAATATGTAACACATTGCTGCAGTAGCTCCTTCTACCGCAAAAATATTAAATTTACCACTTGGAGGCTTGTTGTAACACATTTCTTGTACTAAATAATCATGAACTATTTGTTCAATATGAAATAGCATTCTATCTGGAACAGGATAGTTATCTCCGATAATTGCATCTGCTAATTCATATAAGTAATCATCGGCATTAAATTTTTTTTCATTTATTCCATATTCAATTATTTTTCTTAGTAATTCTATTCCTGGCAAAGTATTATTTTCATCTACAAATTTTATGAATCTATGGTAAATACCATTTTTTTTAGGCATTCCAGCTAGATTAACATTATAAAAATCTTTTTTAGTTTCATTAACAGCAAAAAGACCAAATGTAAAAAAGGCTTCTCTAGGAGTAGATGCTGTCCAATTTGGATTTCCCCGACCAGCATCTAAAAGAATACGTGCTGTTTTTTCATTTTCTCCATTAGCTAGTTCTATTAGCCTATTTTTAAATTCAAATGGACTTATTTTACCATAAATCTTTTCAATTTCTTCACGTTGTAAATTTTTGTCCATAGTTTTCTCCTTAATTAAAAAATTTATCTTATTTTTTGTTATGAATCTAAATATTATTCTTATAAATAATTAATACTAAAAATACATTAATATTTATATAATTAATCAAGTAAAATTCAATATAAGAACACGAATCATTTAACATTTTATATAAATTACAAAATACTATTTATATAAATAAATTATAATTTAATTAAATGTTAAATCTTTATTTCAATATCATATAATCTAAACTTAGATTTTTTTATTTAATGAAATATATTTACAATAAATGAAAGAGATTATATAATTATATAAAAATAATATCTTATTAAGAGCGGTGGAGGGACTGGCCCTTTGAAACCCAGCAACCTACTTTCTAGTGTGGTGCTAAATCCTACAGATTTTCTGAAAAATAAGAGTAATAGAATTTATATATAATTTTTATATAATCCTTTCTTATTTAGAAGGGATTTTTTATTTCTAAAAATATTGATGTTAGTTTTAAATATTATTAATCGATATTATAAGGGGGCTATATAATGAAGAGAAATTTTGAAATAGTTAAAGACTTAGAAAAGAGAATTTTAGTAATAGATGGGGCAATGGGAACTAATATTCAATCATTTATGTTGAAGGAATCTGATTATAGGGGGAATTTATTAAAAGACTTCAACCTAGATCAAAAAGGAAATAATGATTTGTTAAGTATAACAAAGCCAGAAGTAATTGATGAAATACATAGAGGATTTTTAGAAGCAGGTGCAGATATAATTGAAACTAATACATTAAATTCAAATAGAATATCTCAAGCTGATTTTGGGCTTGGAGATTTAGTTTACGATTTAAATTATAAAAGTGCAGAGATTGCTAAAAAGGCTTGTGATGATTTTTCAAAAAATGATGGCAAAAAAAGGTACGTAGCAGGATCTATAGGGCCAACAAATAGAATGGCATCATTATCTCCAGACGTTGAAGATCCTGGGTATAGGAATATATCTTTTGACCAGTTAAAAGAGGCATATGAAGAACAAATTGGTGCATTAATTGATGGTGGCATTGATTTAGTTTTAATAGAAACGATCTTTGATTCTTTAAATGCTAGAGCTGCTATTATGGCGGCTAATGATGTTTTCAGATTAAAAAATAAAGTTATTCCAATAATGATATCTGGAACTATATCCGATAAATCAGGAAGGATTTTATCAGGACAAAATCTTTCTGCTTTTGCTGCTTCTATGAAAAATGAAAATATCATTTCAATAGGACTAAATTGCTCTTTTGGAGCGAAAGATTTAAATCCTTTTATAAAAGAATTATCAGAAACTCAGGAGTTATTTATATCAGTTTATCCAAATGCAGGGTTGCCTAATGAATTAGGACTTTATGATGAGTCACCTAAAATAACGTCAAAGTGTATTGAAGAAATGCTAAAAGAAGGATATCTAAATATAGTAGGTGGATGCTGTGGAACTACTTATGAACATATAAAAGCAATTGCAAATATAGCTAAAAACTATAAACCAAGACTTGTAAAAGGAATTGAAATAGAAAGTGTATATAGTGGATTAGAAATAACCAAGGTGAATAAAGAAAGTAATTTTATTAATATTGGAGAAAGAACAAATGTTTCAGGATCTTTAAGGTTTGCACGACTTATTAGGGAAAAGAAATATGAAGAAGCTCTTGAAATTGCTAAAGAACAAGTTGAAAATGGTGCTCAAATAATAGATGTAAATTTTGATGATGGACTTTTAGATAGTGAAAAAGAAATGGAGTATTTTTTAAAACTCTTAGCTTCAGAACCAGATATTTCAGCTAAACCTATAATGATTGATTCATCAAGATGGGAAGTTATAGAAAAAGGTCTTAAAGTAATTCAAGGAAAACATATAGTAAATTCTATTTCTTTAAAAAATGGAGAAGAAGACTTTTTAAAGAAAGCAAAGATTATTAAAGATTTTGGAGCAGCAGTTGTCGTAATGGCTTTTGATGAAAAAGGCCAAGCAGATAGCTATGAAAAAAAGATAAGTATATGTAAAAGAGCTTATGATCTTTTAGTGAATAAAGTTAAATTTCCACCAGAGGATATAATATTCGATCCAAATATTTTAGCAATAGCTACAGGAATTGAAGAACATAATAATTATGCTTTAGATTTTATAAATGCAACTAAGTGGATAAAAGAAAATTTACCATATTCTAAGGTTTCAGGTGGAGTTAGTAATTTATCATTTTCTTTTAGAGGTAATAATAAAATAAGAGAAGCTATGCATTCAGTTTTCTTATATCATGCCATAAAAAATGGCATGGATATGGGGATTGTAAATCCAAGTATGATTCAAATATACGATAATATCCCTAAAGATTTACTTAAGTTAGTAGAAGACGTTGTTTTAAATAAATCTAAAAATGCAAATGAAATACTTTTAGAATCTGCATCTTTATATAAAAACGATTCGAAAGAAGATGAAGAAAGTAGAGATGACTGGAGAAATTTAGCTTGTAAGGGAAAATTAGATTATTCTATAGTAAAAGGAATCACTAATTATATAGAAGAAGATTTAAAAGAAGCATTAAAATTATATGACAATCCTTTGCAGATAATAGAAGAGCCATTAATGGGTGGAATGAAAAAGGTAGGTTCATTATTTGAAAGTGGAAAAATGTTTTTACCACAAGTAGTGAAATCTGCAAGAGTCATGAAAAAAGCTGTTTCTTTTTTAACACCATATATAAATAGTAAAAACGATGGTAAGTTTACTATGAATGGAAAGATATTAATAGCTACTGTAAAAGGTGACGTTCATGATATAGGAAAGAATATAGTTGGGGTTGTTTTATCTTGTAATAATTTTGAAGTTATAGATTTAGGGGTTATGGTTCCGTGTGAAGAAATAATTGATAAAGCAATTAAGGAAAATGTTGATATAATTGGTTTAAGTGGATTGATAACTCCATCTTTAAATGAAATGATAAATGTAGCAAAGGAAATGGAAAAAAGAAGCCTAAATATTCCACTTATTATTGGAGGTGCAACTACTTCTAAAATTCATACAGCGTTAAAAATAGATCCGAATTATAGTGGACCAGTAATTTATGGATATGATGCATCTAAAACTGTTGAGATTTGTAAGAAGTTAATATCAAGTGATAAGGATAAATTTATAAAGGAAACTAAGGAAGAGTATAGAGTGCAAAGAGAAAATTATAAAAATCTGAAACTTGAATTTCTTTCTCTAGAAGAAGCAAGGAAAAATAAACTTAAAATAGATTGGAAAAATACTCATATTAAAAAACCTAATTTTTTAGGCGTAAAAGAAATTTATAATTATACTATAAAAGATGTTAGGCCTTTTATAGATTGGAGTTTCTTTTTTGCAGCCTGGGGAATGAAAATGAAATTCCCTAAAATTTTGGAAGATGATAATTATGGAAAAGAAGCAAAGAAAATTTATTTAGATGCAAATAAGTTATTAAATGATTTAGAAAATAGCGAAATAGTAAAGCTTAAAGGTGTATTTGGATTGTTTAAAGCAAGCTCTTACCAAGATGATATAATGCTTTTTGATAAAGATAACAATTTAATAGAAACTTTTAATATGTTTAGACAACAAAAGAAAAATGAAAATAATATTAATCTTTCTTTAAGTGATTATATAGCTCCAAAAGAATTAGAAATTGATGATTATATTGGTGCATTCTTAGTTACAAGTGGAACTGAGGCAAGACAATATGCAAAGAAGTTGAAAGAAAATGGAGATGATTATAGTTCTATGCTTTTAAGTTTTGTTTGTGATAGATTAGCAGAAGCTTTTGCAGAAAAATTACACTTGGATGTTAGAAAATATTATTGGGGTTATTCAAGTGAAGAAAGGTTAAATCACGAAGAATTACTTTCTGGAAAGTATAGAGGAATAAGACCAGCTGTAGGTTATCCATCAATGAAGGATCACAAAGAAATAAGAAAGATATTTAAGTTATTGAATGGAGAAGAATCAACTGGTGCAAAAGTTACGGAAAGTAATATGATTGATCCTCCATCATCAGTTTGTGGATTATATTTTGCAAATATTGTAGCTAAGTATTTCGATGTTTATAAAATAGATAACAATCAATTAGAAGATTATGCAAAAAGAAATAATTCAGACTTAGAAGAATTGAAAAATAGACTTCCAAATATATTAATATAATTATTTACAAAAAAGAGAGCTTATAAAGTTTAACTATTCTTTATAAGTTCTCTTTTTTTATTTTAATATTAAGGGTTTAACTTTATTGAAATCTCCATCTAAAATTGAATAGTTACTATTAACGTCATCAACTAAATCAGGAGATAAGTTAGAATGAATATATAAGGTGTTTAATTTTACTTCTTTTGCACCTTGTATATCACAAATATAGTCATTTCCAATCATTATACTTTCAATTGGATTTAAATTATATTTTTCAATTAATGAATTATAAAAAAGTTTATCTGGTTTACAAACACAATAATCTGAAGAAAATAATATTTCATCAAAATATTTATCAATATCGAGCAATTTCATTTCATAAAGAGTAAAAACTCTTTGAGCATTAGATAATAGATATATATTTTTATTTTTAGATTTTAGATCTTCTAAAAATTCAATAACACCATTATAAAGAGATAATTTATTTATTGATAGGACCCTAAATATTTGTGCTGTATCTCTAATTGTATCATCACTTGGAAAAATAGCTTTCTTATTAAATAGTTCCTTAAATATTTCTTCTATATTAAAATCAGGAAAATTAGTATTTGTATTTAATTTTAAATTAGAACGTATTAAACGAGAATATTGATAATATAATTCTTTACTAGAATAATTTGCTCCTTTATATGAATAAAATAGAGCTAACTTTTCCCAAAGTAGCTGTGAATCTTCATTTGTATTTATATCAACTAATGTTCCATACAAATCAAATATATAGTTTTTAAACATGTGCAATCCTCCATAATCAAGTTATATATACTCTAATTCCTTTTATAAGGAATAAATCCTCTAATTAATATATAATTATAGAAGATTTGTATTTTTAAACAAAAATACTTTTATTTAATTTATATTTAATACTAATATTTTTTACCATAATGTGGACTGTAGTATTTATTAGTGATAAACTTAATAAAAAAGGAGGCTATAATATGAAATTAGAAATAAGTAAATATTTGAAAGAAATAAAACCTATTTTAAATAATCTTTTAGAAGAGTTACTAAAAGATTTTAAATATGTATCCATTTTGGCTACAGATTCTTTTGGTAAAAGATTTATTGTGTCTAAAAATACAGTAAGTATAAATGATGGGGCATTTATAGAAAGAGGATTTGTTGTAAAAGTTTATAATGGTGTAAATTATTCAGAGTATGCTTTTAATTATATTAATAAAGAAAATTTTAATGGCATAATTGAAGAAATAAAAAACAATTCAAAAAATTCTACTAATAATAATATTAATAGTTATCAGATTATAGATGAAGATGAAATAAAATTCTCTAAAGGAACAGAAATAAAAATTCATCCTAAAGATATTGGTGATAAAAATATATTGGAATCATTATCAAAAATAAAAAATGAAGGATTATCATTAAATAATAATGTAGTAGATTTTCGAGCTTTTTACGAATATATGAACGTTAATAAAATATTTTTATCTTCTAAGAAGGACTTAGAGCAAAGTTTAATGTGGGGAAATGGTATGTGCCTTTGTATAGCTGCTGATGAAAATGGAAATAAAATTGGAACAAGAATTTTTTCAGGTGCTAAGGGTGGAGAATTATTAAATGAAATGAATGGCGTTGCAAATGAACTTGTAGATGAAACAGTCAAACTTCTATCTGCTAAAAAGATTACGCCAGGTGAATATGATGTTATATGTACTCCAGATATCACTGGATTAATAGTTCATGAAGCTTTTGGACATGGTGTAGAAATGGACATGTTTTTAAAAGATAGGGCAAAGTCCAAAGACTTTATGGGAGAGTATGTTGCATCAGATATAGTTACTATGCATGATGGAGCAGCATCTATAGAAGAAACAGGATCTTATTTCTTTGATGATGAAGGGAATATGGCAAGTGACACTATAATAATTAAAAATGGGATATTAAAAACTGGAATAAATGATAGCTTGACGGCTTTAGCGTTAAATGAAAAAACTACTGGTAATGGAAGAAGGCAAAGTTTTGATAGAAAAGCTTATACTAGAATGACTAATACTTATATCGAATATGGTAATAGTACTGTAGAAGAAATGATAAAATCAGTAAAATATGGATTTTTAATAGATTCTGCAGAAAGCGGAATGGAAGATCCTAAAAATTGGGGGATTCAATGTATTGCAAATATAGGAAGGGAAATAAAAGATGGTAAATTAACTGGAAAGATATTTTCACCTATAATAATTACAGGATATGTTCCTGATTTGTTAAAATCTATTTCAATGATATCAAGTGAATTTGGAACTAGTGGTACAGGATATTGTGGAAAAGGTTATAAAGAATTTGTTAAAGTTTCAGCAGGTGGGCCTTATATAAAATGTAAGGCTAGATTGGGATAGAGGTGAATTTTATGATAAATTTAATTAAAGAATTATTAAAGAAACATAATATAGAAGAATATATAGTTTCAGAAACTGAATTCGAAGATGTAGAACTTTACTTTATAAAAGATTCACTTGATATGAAGAGGTCAAAGCATTTATTGAATTATTCAGTTAAAATATTTAATAATTTTGATGAAAATGGAGAAAAATTTAAAGGAGAAACTACATTAACTATATATCCCTCAATGACAAAGGAGGAGATAGATAAAGCTATTGAAGAAGGATATTATATTGCTTCATTAGTTAAGAATAAATATTATGATTTACCTAAGGGGAATAAAAATGAAAAAATTTTAATTGAAAGCAAACTTTCTGAAAGTACTTTGGAAGAAAATGCTATAAAATTAGAAAAAGCACTATTTAGAAATAATAATATAGATAAGGGATTTATTAATTCAGCAGAAATCTTTGTTGAAAAGGTAAGAAAGAAAATTGTAGGATCTAATGGAACTGATATAGAATATACAAAATATAGCACTAATGGAGAATATGTAACTCAATGGATAGATAAAGAAGATGTAGAGTTATATAATAGCTTTAGTTATAATGATTTAGAAGAAGATGAGCTAAGTTTAAAAGTTAAAGAATCAATTATAAATACCGGTTATAGAGAAAAGAGTTTAAATCCACCTAAAACAGATTTCTATAATGTAATTTTATCAGGTGAAGAAGTGAAAACATTATTAAGCTACTACTTGGAAAATTCTGAAGCTTCAATGATTTACCAAGGATACTCAAATTTCAAGATAAATAGTAATGTTCAAGGAAAAGATGTAAAGGGAGATAAAATAAACATTAAACTAACATCTAGCGTACCATTTAGTAATGAAGGTGTTAAATTGATAGATAGAACTTTAATTGATAATTGTGAATTAAAGAGTATATATGGATCTTCAAGATTTATGAACTACTTAAGATTAGAGCCAATTGGTGAATATGATGGGGCAATAATATCGGCAGGAAACACACCTTTTAATGATATGATAAAAAATGGAGATCTTCACATTATTAAATTTTCAGATTTCCAAATGGATTCTTTAACAGGAGATTTTTTTGGTGAAATTAGACTTGCTTTATTAAAGGATGGAGATAATATAATTCCTTTAACTGGAGGGTCATTATCTGCTAATATAAAAGATGTTCAAGGTGATTTTATTTTATCTAAAGAAGTACAAAATTTAGAATCTTATAAATTACCATTAGCCATAAAGTTAAATGGCGTGGAAGTTTCAGGAAAATAGAGGAAGGGGCTGAATATATAGCCCTTTTTACTTTTATTTAAGAAATATAGAAAAATCTATCAATTTGAATATATAGATTTTTAGTGTATTATATAAATAATGAAACAAATGAATGCAAAGGAGAATAATTATGAAGACTTTAGTAATTAATTGCGGAAGCTCATCTTTAAAATATCAATTAATTGATATGGAAACAGAAAATTCATTAGTACAAGGATTAGTAGAAAGAATAGGAATTGAAGGTTCTATATTAACTCAAAAAGTTGAAGGTAAAGATAAATATATTATTAGAGAATCTATGCCAAATCATAAGGCGGCAATTAAGTTAGTTTTAGAAGCTTTAGTTAACAAAGACCATGGCGTTATTAAATCAATGGATGAAATTGGTGCTGTTGGGCATAGAGTAGTTCATGGAGGAGAAAAATATTCTCATTCAGTTATAATAGATAACACTGTATTAGATTCAATTAGAGATTGTATATCTCTTGCTCCACTTCACAATCCACCAAATATAGTTGGTATTGAGGCTTGTATGGAGCTTATGCCAAATACACCAATGGTAGCAGTATTTGATACAGCATTCCATCAAACTATGCCAAAGGAAGCTTATATATGTCCACTACCATATGAGCTTTATGAAAAGTATGGCATAAGAAAATATGGATTCCATGGTACTTCACATAAATACGTATCTCAAAAAGTTGCAGACGTAATGGGAAAAGACATAAAGGATTTAAAAATTATAACATGCCACTTAGGCAATGGATGTTCATTAGCAGCAGTAAAAGGTGGAAAATCAATAGATACTTCTATGGGCTTTACACCTTTAGCAGGAGTAATGATGGGAACTAGATCAGGAAGTATAGACCCATCAGTTATCAGTTTCCTTTCAGAACAACATGGATATAAAATTAGTGATATAGATGAATTACTAAATAAAAAATCTGGAGTTTTAGGTATTTCAGGAGTATCTTCAGATTTTAGAGATGTTATTGAAGCAGCTAATAAAGGAAATGAAAGAGCTAAACTTGCATTAGATATATTCCACTATAAAGTTAGAGCTCAAATTGCAGCATATGCAGGTATAATGGGTGGAGTAGATGTTATAGTATTTACTGCTGGTATAGGAGAAAATTCTTCTTTAACTAGAAAGGAATGCTTAAATGGTCTTGAATTTTTAGGATTTAAGATAGATGACGAAAAAAATGCTGTAAGAGGTGAAATTCAAGAAATTTCAACTAATGATTCAAGAGTAAAAGTTTATGAAATTCCAACTAATGAAGAGCTTATGATTGCTAGAGATACTGTAAGGTTAATAAATAAGTAATAAATATTTAAATAAAATTAATAAGTATACACTATGGAAGCAGATCTGACTAAGGTCTGCTTTTATATTTTACAATCTGAAGAAATTAGAAAAAATACATTTCAAAGAAAAAATTAATATATGATTATAAGTTAGATGTATATAGCAATAAGCTAGGTGATATTGTATTTGTAAAAAAAATATGAAAAGAATTTTGCTAAATATTATTGATGAAAATTTAATTTTATAAAATTAAAAACTGTAAAAATTCGATTAATATTAAGAAAGTTAAAGATTTTAATAGATAAATAAAATTTATTAAAATAATTAAGATTTGTAAATAATAATCATTATTAATATAATAAAATTAATTAATAATTAAATAAAGATAGAAGGAGATTGAAAAATGATATCAGTTTGCCCAGTATGTTCAGGAATAGATATAGAAAAATTAGAAGAGAAGTTTGGAAAAGATAATGTAGAAGTAGGATGTATAGGAGAATGTGGCGGAAGAGATGGCCTTATAATAGGATATGCTAATGGAAAATACATTGAAACTGAAACAGAAGAAGAGTTTATTAACGAAATAGAAGAGTAGTAATACAACACCTTAGAGAATAATACTCTAGGGTGTTAAATTTTTTATAATATATTAATAATATGGTAATATATAAGTAAGGAGTGATTATATGAATAATTTAAGTAATAGAACTAAAGGTATACTATTTTTAGTATTTTCAGCCTTTGGATTTGCGGTAATGTCTGCTTTTGTAAAACTAGCAGGAGATTTACCTTCCTTTCAAAAAACATTTTTTAGAAATTTAGTATCTTGCATAATAGCGCTATTTTTTATTATAAAGAATAAAGAAAGTTTTTTTGGAAAAAAAGAAAATCAAAAGGTCTTATTATTAAGATCGGCATTAGGAACAGTAGGAATAGTTTTAAATTTCTATTCAATTGATAAATTAGTTTTATCAGATGCAAATATGTTAAATAAGTTGAGTCCGTTTTTTGTAATTATTTTTTCAGCATTGTTCTTAAGTGAAAAGATAAATTATAAACAGTTTATGGCGATTATTATAGCTTTTATTGGAACATTATTTATAATAAAACCTAGTTTTAATTTAGATATGATTCCAGCTATTATGGGAATATTAGGTGCAGTTTTTGCTGCAGGGGCATATACTTGTCTTAGAGTACTTGGAGGAAGAGAAAAGCATTATACAATAGTATTTTATTTTTCATTATTTTCTTTGATAGTAATTTTCCCATTTATGATGGCAGTATATACTCCTATGACTATTCAGCAACTTTTTTATTTATTAATGGCTGGTGTATTTGCAAGTATAGGCCAATTTGGTATAACTATTGCATACAAATATGCCCCAGCAAAAGAAATTTCTATTTTTGATTATTCCAATATTTTATTTTCAGCTATTATAAGCTTTTTGATTTTTGGGGTATTACCAGATACACTAAGTTTCATTGGATATTTTATTATTTTTGCTGCATCTTATTATATGTATATTTATAATAAAAAGTTAGATAAGGCAGAAGGTAAATAAATTAATTTATAGTTTTAAACACTATTATATAAAAAACATATAATATTATTATATAAGCATTAAGAAAACTGGTGGTGACTAATTGGTAGGTTTTATTATTCTTGGGCATGGTGAATTTGCAACAGGTATGTATAGTGCTTGTAAGTTGGTTGATAAAACTTATTCAAATGTTAAGGCAATTGACTTTCTTGATAGTGATAGTATTTATGAATTAGATAACAAAATTAAATTGGTTTTAGAAGAGTTAAGATGTTATGAAGATATAATAGTATTTTGTGATTTATTTTCCGGAAGTCCCTTCAAATTATCATTAATTAATTCTATATATGATTGTAATAGATTCACTATATTATCTGGAGTGAATTTACCCATAGTTTTGGAAGGAATAATGATAGGACAGTATAATAAATGTAATGCAGTAAAGCTTGTTAAAACATTAAAAAATGAATTTCCAAATACATTGGTTCACATGTTGAATTAAATATAAAGAAAACCTCTCATTAAGAGAGGTTTTTTTTAACCTAATATATTTTTTACCATAGGATTAATTTTTGATCTATCAAACTTACCATTTACTTTTGGCATTATTTCCTTCATTATTTTTCCCATATCTTTAGGACCATAATTACCATTTGTAATTATTTCTTTAAGCATAGCTTCAACTTCTTCTTCAGTTAATTGTGCTGGAAGATATGGAGTTAATAAATTAATTGCAAAATTTCCTTCTTCAATCTTGTCATTGTCATTTAATTGAATAGCATATTGAAGAGCTTCTTTAAGTTGTTTAATTTGCTTTTCTATAATTTTTATAACATCTTCATCTGAAATATCTTTTCTTTCATTAACTTCAAAAGCTTTAATTTCTGAATTAACTAGTCTTAAAACATTAACAGTAGCTTTATCTCTAGCTTTCATAGCAGCTATTTCGTTCTTTTTTAGTTCTTCTTTTAACATATCATTTCACCTCACTAGAATACTTATAATAAACAATATTGTTTATCCTTGTTAAAATTATATACTTTAAGGAATATTATTGCAAGAAATCTAAGTATAAGTAAACCTTAATCTATGTATAAATCCTTTCCTATACCTATACACTTAGAATTTGAACCATGACCTAATTCATCTGTTTTAGCAATAGGAATATTAGGATTATCAATTATTTTTATAATTATATCTTCGATTTTAGGTGATGATGGATCTTTTTCTAATTCGGTAAATGTACCTAATAAAATTCCACTTATATTATTAAAAGCTCCAATTTGTTTGTATTGAGTTAGAAAGGTTGATATTTTATTAACATCTCCGCTTAATGCTTCAAGAAAAAGTATTTTATTTTTAAAATCTGGCATGAACTTTGTTCCAGCTAACTTTAAAAAGCATCTAATATTACCTCCGATAACAGTTCCAGACATAGAACTTCCTTGAATCCATTTATAATTAAAGTTAAATAAATCAGGAATTCCTTCTAAAATGCTATTTTTAAAATTATTTATTTGCTTTATAGAATTCTCCCTTATAAGATTTCTTAATTGGTAGTTATAATTAACAGTATTTGATTGTTTTAATAATGCATTTAAAACTACAGTTAAATCGCTATATCCAAAGAAAGGTTTCTTAGATTTTGAAATAATATCATAATCTAAATAATCAAGAATTTCGTTACATAAGTCGCCACCAGATAAATCAAATATAATTTTGATATCTTCATTAATATATAAATTCATAAGCTCTTTTGCTCTAATCTTAGCATCATAAGTAATTCCGAATTTATCTTTAAATAATGATTTAGATTTTATAACATTAATTTGCATAGATGATAATATAGAAATTAATTCGTCTATTTTCTCAATCATATTTATATCTAAACCATTTGAGCATGATATTAGTCCAATTGTATCATTTTTATTTAATAAACTTTTCATAAATCCTCCAGAATATTAATTATTTATTATTTAGTATAAAAAATAAAAGTAAAAAAAGCAATTAATTTACTTATACTATTTATTCATACAAATAATATGTTGGGATTAAAGTAGTTATTTATTTTTATAAAGTAATATAAAACAATGAGATATATAAAATGTATATTAATATAATATTTAATTTTTAAATTTCTATATTATGTATATCAATAAGAGAATAATAAACTTAAATTTAGAATATTTTTATAGTGTATAAGTTTATAAGTGGAGGATATATGAAGTATAGACTTTATGTAAATGGTAAATGTAAAAATACTAGAAATTTTCAAAGTGATATTGGAATTGGTGGTGTAATTTTAAGTGATCATGGAGAAGAAACTTCATTTTCAAGAAATGTAGGGGTAGGAACTTGCTCAGAGGCGCAAATCTATGCTATATTGCAAGGTATAGATGAAATATCAAAGTTTAATAATGCTACCAGTATTATAGTGTATGTTTCAAATTTAATGCTTGTAGAATATCTAAATGGTAGAAAGCTTGATGTGAGTCCTGGAACGGAAATTTTAGTAAATAGATTAAACAATCTGATGAAAAATTTGAAAATTAGTATATATTATGAGTATTTTGAAGTTAATGATTATAATTACGTAAGAACCTTAGCAGAAGACGCTTTAGAGTTATAAGAACGCTTTTGAAAAATTGGGAAAGTATAGTAAAATATATATATATTAAATTATATATTAAATAAGGGGTGAATTTTATGGTAAAGAAATTACAAGTATATAAATGTGGAATTTGTGGATCAATGGTTGAAGTTTTAAATGAAGCAATGGGAACTTTAGTATGTTGCGGCAAACCAATGACATTATTAAATGAAAACACTGTTGATGCTGCTGTAGAAAAGCATATACCTGTAGCTGTAGAAAAAAATGGAGAACTTTTAGTTAAAGTTGGAGAAGTTGAACATCCAATGGTGGACGAGCATTTTATTCAATGGGTAGAAGTTATAACTAAAGATGGAGAAGTTTTAAGAAAAGAATTAAATCCAGGTGAAAAACCACAAGCTACATTTAAAGTAAGTGGTAATGTAGATAGAGTTAGAGAATACTGTAACTTACATGGATTATGGAGTACTAAATAGTAAATAATAAATAGTAAAAATGCTATCTTGGATTTATAAGATAGCATTTTATTTAGTTGTTAATTAAATGCTTATTATTTACATTGGTATGTACAAATGATAGAATTTACAGGTAGTAATAATGAAATGGAGGTAGTACGAATGAAGAAGTATTATAATATGACTACTTTTTTGACATTTGGAGTTTTTAGTATATTAACAACTTTTTATTTTCCTTATTTAAATCAAGAAATTGGTTTATCATTAGGAGAAGTTGGACGAGTGGTATCGATAGGGGCATTATTTACTTTAGTTGCACAACCTATATTATCAAATAGGTTTTCTAAAGTAAAAAATAAAAATAGATTTATATTAATTTATTTAATTAGCGTTTTTATATCTATAGTAGGACTTATGTTTATAAATGAGAACTTATCTATAATATTTGCACCTATATATGGTTCTTTACTTGGATCAGTAGCAGGAATATTTGAAGTATACATTGAAGAATTATCAATAAGAAATGGATATGAATTTTCTGATATAAGAAAATGGGGTTCTATAGGATATGCATGTATAGTGTTTATTGCAGGTATTGTAATAAATAATTTTGGATATAGAATATTACATATTTTAGCACTACTTATGGTTAGTGCAATGATGTTAGTCATACTTCTAAAGTTTAAGGATGATATAGAAATAAACGAAAAACAAAATAACGCAACAATAGCAGATTTATTTAAAGACAAGAATATTATATTTCTTATAATAGTAGTATTTTTAGGCATGGGGAGCTATATGGGCTTAGACTTTGCTTATTCTTCTTACTTAGTAGACATAGTTGGTGATGTTAATAAAGCAAATGAAATATATAGTGCATCAATAAGTTTTAGGGTTGTAATTGAATTCTTTGCATTTATGATAATTGGTAAATATTTAAGTAATGCTAATAGTAAAAAGTGTCTTACTATTGCTTTATCAATAGCTGCAATTAAAGTATTATTATTATCAAGTGGAAGTGTTTTTCTTGTAGTCTTAGGAGATCAACTTCATGGAATAATGTATGGATTATATTTAAGCTTCTTATTTAAATATTTAAGAGAGATATTGGATGAGCATTTAGTTGCTACTTCATTTGCAGTATTGTCTGTATTAAGTACTGGAGGTTCTAATTTTATATATCCTTCTATTTATAGCTTAATTCAAGGAAGGTTTGGATATTCTGGAATGTATATATTAGGATTTATATTACTAATGTTGTCAGTAGTGATTTTCTTTAGCTTTTTACCAAATTCAAAGAAGTCTATAAAGTAAAATATTTATGTTATTATGAAGAGAAAAGTTATTTTTAATAATCAAACTATTGAGTATTTATTAATATTTAAAAAGAAGAAAAATATCTCTATAAAAATAGAAAATAGTGGAGAAATAAAAGTATTTGCACCAAGTGGAATAGATAATAACTATATTGATGACTTAATCATTAAAAAAGGTGATTGGATATTAAAGTCTCTTGATAAGATAAAGAAAAAAGATTATATTAATAATAAAGTTATCTTTCAGGGAAAATATTATAATTTAATAATAAATAAATCTGATGAAAATAATATTTTTAAGGATAATATTAATATAACTATAAATAGTAAAGACTTAAGTAGGGAGTATATTAATGAATTATTAATAAGCTGGTATAAGAAATTATCAATAGATATTGTTGGGAAAAGGGTAATGGATATTTCTAATAATATTTATATAAAACCTAGTAAGATCATTATTAAAAATCAGAAAAGTCTTTGGGGAAGTTGTAATTCGAAAAGAGAAATAAGATTAAATTGGAGACTTGTTCTTATGCCGCAATTTGTTATGGATTATATAATTATTCATGAATTATGCCATATAAAGCAAATGAACCATTCGAAAGAATTTTGGAAATTAGTTGAGTCTTACTATCCTAACTATAAAGAAAGTAAGGATTGGTTAAAGGAAAATGGAGCTATGTTAATGAATTTAACATAGCTCCATTTTTAACTTAAATTATTTGATTGAAAATTTAACAATTTAAATATGACTAAGTTTTTTATAAAAAATTTGGAATACTAATTATATAAAAATTTTTAGACTTAGGAGAAAATATATGAAAAAGATTATAATTTTATTGCTTTTAGTTATTTCAACATTTTACTCTTGTAGTAACAAAAAAATTTATAATAAAGCTGAATCTAATATCTCTGATAAAAGCGAAGATAAACAAAGAACTGTTAATGATAATGATGATACTGTAATTTTAAAAGCTTCGTTTAAGGAAAAAAGTGTAAATATTGAGGATTTAATAAAAAAAGTAGAAGAAGATTTAAGTTCAGAGGGGGCATTAGCAGTTGCAGTAGATAGAGAAGGAGATTCGATTTATATAATGACTACAAAATCAGAAGCTAAGGATATAAGGATTCATAAAATAAATGCATCCAAAGGATTGAATTCTAGTGATTATATAAAGGACCAAAGAGATATTAATTATGAAAAAATATCTGACAGCATAAAAGAAGGGGAGTATTTAATAGTTCCAATTAAAACTGAAAGTGAATTTACTGAAGAGGCAATTTCATGGATTTCTAATGATGGAAAAGTTAAAGTTTATGAAACTAAGGGAGAAAAAAGTTCAGAAATAAACATTTTTAATTGAAATTGGTTTTATATGAAAAATTGAACTTGTTAAAAATTTTAAGAATTAGCTTGAGATTATTTAAATAGCTTTAAAAAGTTACAATAAAAAAAGGTTATTTATTATAATTTACATAGGGCTAGAAATAGTTTTTTTAGCAATATGTATAAAATGTGAAATTTTTTTTAAAATAATACTAGAAAAAAACTCTTGTAGTATTTATAATTAGCTTATAAAACTTTAGAAAAGTATTAAGGAGATAAACATGAGAGCCGTATATAGAAATCCAAAAGAATTAGCAACTTGCTTAAAAGATTTAGTAGACAATTACTTAGAATATTTATTAAGTTATGATGATTTAGAGAATAAAATCAAGAAAATAGTTGATGCAAATGGAGATAGAGTTTATAAAGATGGTAAGATATCATTAAAGCTATATCCATATTTAGGTGATGAAAGAGTAGAAATTATTGATAAAATAATTAAAGGATAAAAAATTGCCTCCATAGAAATTCTATGGAGGCTTTATTGAATAAATTTTTATAAATTAAAAATAGATAATTTTTTTTCTTCGTATGGTATTTTGTCTAAAGAATGTTTTAAAGTTAAAAATTCTATTTCAGCTCTATCAATCTTACTAGATAAGATTTCTTTTTCTCGAGATGTATTTGCTTTTTGATTTTGATCTAATAATATACTTAATTCTTCAGAAAGCTCAAACATTCTTAATGCTGCTTCATAGCAGTTATTTATTTTCATAAAATCACGCCCCTGTGTAATAATAACAATATTATACAATAAATGTAATAAATGTTCAAATTATCTAAATGTTTTCAATTAAAAATATAAAAATTTAATTATATAAAATTTGGTTTTAGATTATATTATACTAATGTAGAAATAAAGGGAGTAGAAAGATGCTAAATGATGTTATTAAAAAATTTCATAATAATATTCCATATATAAATGGATGGGAAAAAATGAAAAGAGCTTCTGTTGCAATTTTATTTGTAGAAATAGAAGATAAATTAAATATAGTTTTTGAAGTTAGAGCTAAGCATATGAGAAGTCAACCGGGAGATATTTCTTTGCCAGGAGGAAAAATAGACTTAAAAGAAAATGAAAAGGAAGCCGTTATTAGAGAAGTATGTGAGGAATTAGGGCTATCAAATGAAGATTTTGAAATAATAGCTCCACTTAATATACTTGTTACTCACTATAGTTTATTAATACATCCATTTGTAGGATATATTAAAAACTTTGATCATGTAAATATTAATAAAGATGAAGTAGATCATATATTTTTAGTACCATTAGATTATCTATTAAACAATGAACCTAGAATCAAGAATAGTAAAATTATAGTTAATAGATGTGATGATTTTCCTTATGATTTAATAAATGGAGGCAAGAATTATAAGTTTAAAGAAGGAATATATAGATCATTATTTTATGAATATCAAAATTATGTTATTTGGGGCATTACTGCATTAATATTAGAAGACTTCTTGAATGATTTTAATAAATATATAATTAAAGGCTAGGGAATTCCTAGCCTTATATTTAAATACTATGTAGTATAAAATATACTATAAATACAAATGAAATTATATACATTACAATTGAAAGTTGATCTTTTTTCTTTGTTATAAGTTTCATCATTGTATATGAGATAAATCCAAATGCAATACCATCTACTATACTAAATGTAAGTGGTATTAAAACAATAATTAAAAATGATGGAATTGCTTCTGAAATATCATTAAAATCTATATGAACTATTCCTTTAATCATTAAACTCCCTATAATAATTAAAATTGGAGCAATTACTTCATTAGGAATTAAGCTTATAAACGGAATGAATAATAATGAAATCAGAAGTAGTAATCCTGAAATTAATGATGTTAAACCAGTTTTTCCACCGGCTGCTATTCCTGCTGTCCCTTCAACTGTAGAAACAGAAGGACTTGTTCCAAATAAGCCACATGCTATTGTTGATATTGCTATAGCATTTAAAGCCTTATTTTGCTTTTCAGGAGCTTGTAAAAGTCCATTTATTTGTCCATGTAATAAACCTATATTTTCAAAAATTAAAACTAAAGTTAATGAAAAAGTTGAAATCCAAAAAGGAATAGTGAAAAATGCACTTAAATCTATATTAAATAGAATTCCTTTATATTCATTAAAATTAGGTAATGAAAATTTTAATCCTGTAGTATCAACAAGATTTAATAAAATTGCAGCTATTGTACCAACAACTATACTTATTAAAAATCCACCTGGAATATTTTTAGCAAATAATACTACGGTTAATAAAAACATCGCTATAAAAAATATAACTTTTGGATCTGAAAGTGATCCAATTTTAACCATTGTAGATGGATCAGAAATAATTAGACCTCCTTTTTGAAAACCTAAAAATGTAATAAACAATCCTATTCCTATAGTAATTGATTCTTTTAATGAATTAGGTATAGATGTATCTAGTATTTTAGCTAGGGGTGTAGTAGCAACAATTAAAAATAATATACCAGCCATAACAACACTTGCTAATGCTTGATTAAATGATAATCCCATACTTAGTACAATTGTATAAGTAAATAAAGCATTAATTCCCATACCTGGCATAATTATAAGTGGAGTATTACTCATAAAAGATACTAGTAAGCATCCTACAAATGAAGCAAGTACTGTTGCTATTATAAGTGGTTCCTGTGATATACCTCCATCACTTAAAATACTAGCATTAACTACAATAATATATACTGCAGCAAAAAAAGAAGTTAAACCAGCTACTAGCTCGGTTTTGAAATTTGTTTTGTGTTCCTTAAGTTTAAATAATTTGTCCATCCTTTCTGTAAAAACCTCTTTTCTTTATCCCTCACCCGCCCGCACCGATTGATGTCTAAATAATTATATCATTAAATTTAAAAAATTAAAGAGTAGAAATAAATTAAAGTCAAATTATATATATATAATGACAAAAAAATATACTCAAATATATTTTTGTAAAATTACAGCAAAGTTATTCGTAAAAACATAGTATATAGAAGATATTAATAGTGCAAAGGGGGATAACTTTGACCAATAGAATTACTATAAGCTTATGTATGATAGTAAAAGATGAAGAAAAGACATTAGCTAGATGCTTATCTTCAGTAAAAGATATAGTGGATGAAATGATTATCGTAGATACTGGCTCTACGGATAAAACAATAGAAATAGCCAAAAGCTTTAACAGCAAAATATATAATTTTAAATGGGTAGATGATTTTGCAAAAGCAAGAAACTATGCATTTAGTAAAGCTACTAAAGAATATGTTTTTTGGCTTGATGCAGACGATTATTTAGATGAAGATAATATAAAAAAATTCAAAATACTAAAAGAAACTTTAGATAGAAATGTTGATACTGTAGTTATGGAGTATTCTTTAAGTAGAGATTCAAATGGCAATACAACTTATTCCTTGAAGAGAAATAGACTAGTGAAAAGATCTAAAGGTTTTAAATGGATAGGAAGAATACACGAATATTTAGAAGTAGGAGGAATTAGCTTAAATAGTGAAATATCTGTAAATCATGGAAAAGTTAAACCTAGTGGAAATAGAAATTTAACTATATTCAAAAAGATGGAAGAAGAAGGCGAAGAATTTAGTATAAGAGATATGTTTTATTATGCTAATGAACTATATTATAATGGTCTTTATGAAGAAGCTACTAAAAAGTATGAAGAATTTTTAGATACCAATTTAGGTTGGGTGGAAGATATAAAAACTGCTATAGCTAATTTAATTCAATGTTATACTAATACAAATAAGCCAGAAAAGAAGATAGAAATAATTTTAAAGTCTTTTGAATTTGATGTACCTAGAGCAGATATTTGTTGCAGGCTTGCAGAAATATTTTTAAGTAAAAAGCAAATTAAGCAAGCAATTTTTTGGTATAAAGTTGCAATGGGGTGTATTCATGAAAAAGATAACCTTGGAATAGATAATAAAGATTATTATACTTGGATACCAAGTATTCAACTATGTGTTTGTTATTCTATCTTAGGTGATTATGATGCTGCTTATTATTATAATGAATTAACGGCTTTATATGGCGGAAATGTAGAAAAAGTAGACTACAATAGAAAGTTTTTAAAATCTAAGTTTGATGAACTAGGAAAAACTATTCCAGAGCTTGATTATAAATTGATTGATCGAAGGTATAGATTTTTTTAAATAGTATAATACTATGCTGTCGAATTACCGATGGCATATTTTTTTTACTTAATTTACATGAATATAATATATATTTAAAGAGTCATACTATTCGTATGAATAAATATATTGACAAATAAATTATAAATATTATAATTTAACTATAATACACCCCTAGAGGGTGGGGGAGGTATATGATGAACGAGGAAAGAAAAAAATCATTACAATCGTTAAAAACTGCTAAAGGACAAATTGAAGGTATAATAAAGATGATTGAAGAGGATAGATATTGTATTGATATTTCCAATCAGATTTTTGCAGCTCAATCTTTATTAAAAAAAGCTAATCTTATAATACTTGAGAATCATTTATCACATTGTGTTAAAGATGCATGTATAAGTGGTAATGGTGATGAAAAAATAGAGGAAATAATGAAAATATTAGATAAAGTTATAACTAGATAAATTATTAAAATGGAGGTTTAAATATGAAAAAGAAAATAAACATTGAAGGTATGAGTTGTGGACATTGCGTTGCACATGTAAAAGAAGCATTAGAAGAAATGAGTGGGGTTGAGGTTTTAGAAGTTAATTTAGAAGGTAAAAATGCTTTAGTTAATACTGAAATTGAAGACAATGCCTTAATAGCAGCAATAGATGAAGCAGGCTATGATGTAATATCAATAGAAAAGTTATAGAAACTAAAAAATGAGCAAGTAATATTTACTGCTCATTTTTTTAGTTTAATTAATATATCATACATATCTTTTATTGTAATATTCAACTTATGTAAGTCTTCATCATCCAAAGTTGATATTTTTGTTAATAAACTATTTTTAATTTCAAGTTCTTTATTTTTTAAAAATAAATGTGCCTTTTCAGTTAACTCTATATTTATTTTTCTTCTGTCATTTGGATCTGTATATCTATAAACAAAACCCTCATTAATTAATTTATCTATTATCGGAGTCATATTTGGTTTAGATATATCTAAACATTTTGCTACATCAGATACTGACATCGATTTCTTTCGTGAAAGATAAAATATTACTTTCATATGAGAGGGAGGAATAGATACTCCTTTAACCATTTCGCTTGGATTGAATAATCTATTATGTATTTGGAATAATAGATTAAGTAAATTATCAGATATATCTTTTAGTTCATTATTATTCATATAGTCCCTCCTAAGTATTTGTAACAAATTAATTATAAACTATTTTTTTTTATTATACAACCATAATTGTTATTGACATATAATAGTTATGAAAATATAATTAATATATATTTATAACAACTTAAAAATGAAAATAGAATTTGAAAGGAGATAAATAAAATGATGAAACTGACAAAGTACTTAAAGCCATTTATCGGTTCTATCATTGCTGTACTAATATTATTATTTGTTCAAGCTGTTAGTGAATTATCATTACCAGATTATATGTCTAACATAGTAAATATTGGTATTCAGCAAGGTGGTATAGAAAATTCGGTACCGACTATAATACGTAAAAGTGAAATGGATAAGCTTTCACTATTTATAGGGGAGGATGATTTTAAATTTATACAAGATAATTATACATTATTAAATAAAGATACTCTTTCAAAGGATGAGTTTGATAAATATTTAAAAAAGTATTCAAAGATAGATGAAGAACCTTTATATGAACTTAATTCAAAAAATAAAGATACTATATCTAGATTGAATAGCATTTTTTCTAAACCAGAACTTATTGTATATGGAATTGAAAATGAAAATTTTGATACTAGCATGTTAGGAAATATGCCAAGTAATATGCCTGTACCAGCTGATACAGATCCATTTTTAATTCTTAAGAACATTCCAAAAGAACAATTAAATAGTTTAATTGATTCAATAAATGAAAAATTTGAAGAAATGCCAGAGAGTATGATAGAACAAGCATCTGTTTCATATGTTAAAAATGAGTATTCTGAAATAGGAATAAATACAGATAAATTACAAACAAACTTTATTATTATTTCTGGATTAAAAATGCTTGGAATAGCATTAATTAGCATGGCAGCTGCAGTTATTGTAGGGCTTATATCTGCAAGAATAGCAGCAGGATTAAGCAGATCATTAAGAAGTGATGTATTTAAAAAGGTTACAATTTTTTCAAATACTGAATTTGATAAATTTTCAACTGCTTCTTTAATTACACGTAGTACAAATGATATACAACAAATTCAAATGCTTATGGTTATGCTATTTAGAATAGTTTTCTATGCACCTATACTTGGTATTGGCGGTGTATTAAAGGTATTAAGAACAGATACAAATATGACTTGGATTATAGCTGTAGGTGTAATTCTAATTTCATTACTTGTAAGTATATTATTTGGATTTGCTATGCCTAAGTTTAAAGTAGTTCAAAAGTTAGTTGATAAACTAAACTTAGTTACTAGAGAACATCTAACAGGTATGTTAGTTATTAGAGCATTTAGCACTCAAAAGCATGAAGAAAACAAGTTTGATAATGCTAATAAGGATTTAACTAAGACAAATTTATTTGTTAATAGATTAATGCAAACTATGATGCCAACTATGATGCTTATAATGAATGGATTAACACTTTTGATTGTATGGGTTGGATCTCATCAAGTAGATTTAGGTACAATGCAAGTAGGAGATATGATGGCATTTATGCAATATGCAATGCAAATAATTATGTCATTCTTAATGATTTCAATGGTTTCAATAATGTTACCTCGTGCTTCAGTATCAGCTCAACGTATTAGTGAAGTGCTATACACAGATTTAACTATAAAAGATAAAGAAAATAGTACAAAGTTTTTAGATTTTAAAAAGGGATATGTAGAATATAAGAATGTAAGCTTTAAATACCCTGGTGCAGAAGATTATGTTTTAGAGAATATTAGTTTTACTGCAAAACCTGGTGAAACTACGGCTATTATAGGAAGTACTGGTAGTGGTAAATCTACTTTAATAAATCTAATACCAAGATTTTACGATGTATCTCAAGGTGAAATCACTATTGATGGAGTTGATATAAGAGATGTAAATCAGAAATCATTAAGGGATAAGATTGGATACATCCCACAAAAAGGAGTGCTTTTCTCAGGAACTATAGAAAGCAACTTAAAATATGGTTCCCCAAATGCAACTGCTGAAGATTTAGAGAAAGCTGCAGAAATTGCACAAGCATTAGAATTTATTGATAATAAGCCAGATAAATATGATACTGAAATTTCTCAAGGTGGTACAAATGTATCTGGTGGACAAAAGCAAAGATTATCTATAGCAAGAGCTTTAGTTAAGAAGCCAGAAGTATATATATTTGATGATAGTTTTTCTGCTTTAGATTTTAAGACAGATGCTGCACTTAGAAGATCAATTAAGAAAAATATTAAAAATGCAACTATGATAATTGTCGCACAAAGAATAAGTACAATAAAAGATGCAAATCAAATTGTAGTTTTAGATGAAGGAAGAGTTGTAGGAATTGGAACTCACAAAGAGCTTTTAGAAAGCTGCGAAGTTTATAAGCAAATAGCCTTATCACAACTTTCAAAGGAGGAACTTATGTCATGAGTAATAATGTAAGAAATAAAAGACATGGTGGTTTCGGTGGTCCTATGGGTGGAATGCACGGTGGTGGCGGAAAGGCTAAGGATTTTAAAGGAACCGTTAGTAAACTATTAAAATATTTAAAGCCATATAGAATTTCAATTATTATAGTATTAATATTTGCAATAGGTAGCGCTGCCTTTTCAATAATTGGCCCTAAAATATTAGGAAAAGCTACTACTAAATTATTTGAAGGTTTAGTAAGCAAAGTATCAGGAGAAGTAGGAGCTGCGATAGATTTTACTTATATAGGCAATATACTAGTGCTGTTAGCAGTGTTATATGTGGTAAGTGCAGTATTTTCATTTATCCAAGGTTTCGTAATGTCTGGGGTTTCTCAAAAGGTTTCATATAATCTTAGAAAAGAAATATCAGAAAAAATAAATCGCATGCCACTTAAATACTTTGATAAAATGACTCATGGTGAAGTTTTATCAAGAGTTACAAATGATGTCGATACAGTAAGTCATACTTTAAATCAAAGTATGTCACAAATGATAACTTCTATAACAACATTAATAGGTGTACTTATAATGATGTTATCAATAAGTGTAACTATGACTTTAGCAGCAATATTAATAATACCGCTATCAGGTATATTAATAGCTTTAGTAGTTAAAAAATCACAAAAATACTTTAAAGAGCAACAAGCTTTCTTAGGTCATGTTAATGGGCATGTAGAAGAAATATATAGTGGCCATAATATAATGAAAGCTTTTAACGGAGAAAAGGCTGCTGTAGAGGAATTTGATAAATTAAACAATACTTTATATAACTCAGCATGGAAATCTCAATTTTTATCAGGAATGATGATGCCTATAATGACATTTATAGGTAATATAGGCTATGTTATGGTATCTATATTAGGAGGATATCTTGCTATTAAAAAATCAATTGAAGTTGGAGATATTCTTTCTTTTGTTCAATATATAAGAACTTTTACACAACCAATAGCTCAAACGGCTCAAATTGCAAATGTACTTCAATCTACTGCAGCTGCAGCTGAAAGAGTTTTTGAATTCTTAGAAGAAGAAGAAGAAGTTGAAGATATTAATAATCCAGTAGGTATTGATGATATTGAAGGTGAAGTTGTATTTAAAGATGTTCACTTTGGTTATAATGAAGACAAAATAATAATAAATGATTTCTCTAGCAAAATAAAACCAGGACAAAGAGTTGCTATTGTAGGTCCTACTGGTGCAGGAAAAACTACAATTGTAAAATTATTAATGAGATTCTATGAATTAAATAGTGGTGAAATTTTACTTGATAATCATAATATAAATGACTTTAAGAGAAGTGACTTAAGAAAAGTTTTCGGAATGGTACTACAAGATACATGGTTATTTAACGGAAGCATAATGGAAAATATAAGATATGGTAAATTAAATGCAACTGATGAAGAAGTAATACAAGCAGCAAAAGCAGCACATGTTCATCATTTTGTTAAGACATTACCAGATGGATATAATATGGAATTAAATGAAGATGCAAGTAATGTTTCTCAAGGACAAAAACAATTATTAACAATTGCACGTGCAATTTTAGCAGATCCTAAGATATTAATATTAGATGAAGCAACTAGTTCAGTTGACACAAGAACTGAAGTACTTATCCAAAAAGCTATGGATAACTTGATGAAGAATAGAACTAGCTTTATAATTGCCCATAGATTATCTACAATTAAAGATGCAGACTTAATTTTAGTAATGAAAGATGGAGATATTGTAGAGCAAGGTACCCATAATGAACTTTTAAGTAAAAAAGGTTTTTATGCTTCATTATACAATAGCCAATTTGAAACCGCAGAAATATCATAAATTTAAAGAGTATTACTATATTTTAGTGATACTCTTTTTTATTGTATTTAGAATACCACAGGTTCGAACTGTGGTTCCAAAAAGCTTTAAAAAGTACTTAGATAAGGTTATATATACGCATTCTACTTATTGTTATTAAGTGAATCTATCTAATCAAATATTAACCATAAGCAAAGTTGAGGACTAATTAAAAATAATATATTTATCTTTAGTAAAACAAACAAAATTATTAGTAAAATTATCGGTAAAATTATTAGTAAAAAATAAAATATTTATTGATAAATTTTACTTAGCGTGATATTATTATATTGTAAAAATAAATTAAATTTTTGATTGGGAGAGTTGTTATGAGAAACGAAATTAATGATACTTTTAAAAAGGTATTTGGAGAAAAGGAAAATTGCAAAACGTTTTTTTCACCTGGTAGAGTAAATTTAATTGGAGAGCACACTGATTATAATGGTGGAAATGTATTTCCATGTGCATTAAGCTTTGGAACTTATGGAGTTATAAGTTTAAGAAATGACAAAAAAGTAAGAATGTATTCAAGCAACTTTGAAAATATAGGTATAGTTGAATTTGATTTAGATAATATTAGTTTTGAAAAGTCTCATGATTGGGTTAATTATCCTAAAGGTGTAATCGATGTAATGAAAAAACATGGATACGATATAAATAAAGGATTTGATGTGTCTATTTATGGTAATATTCCAAATGGAGCCGGACTATCTTCTTCAGCATCTTTAGAACTTTTAATAGCAGTGATGATGGACAACCTATTTGATTTAAATATAGATATGGTAGATTTAGTAAAGTTTTCTCAAGAAGCAGAAAATAAATTTGTTGGTGTTAATTGTGGTATAATGGATCAATTTGCAATTGGAATGGGAAAGGAAAATAATGCTATACTTTTAGATTGTAACACGCTAAAATATAATTATTGTCCTGTCGAATTAAAGAATGAAATATTAGTTATTGCCAATACAAATAAAAGAAGAGGGCTAGCAGATTCTAAATATAATGAACGTAGAAGTGAATGTGAAAAAGCTTTAGAAGAATTAAAAACAAAATTAAATATAAATTCATTAGGTGAATTATCTATAGAGGATTTTGAAAATAATAAAAACTTAATAGATAGTAAAATAAGAGTCAAAAGAGCTAAACATGCAGTATATGAAAATCAAAGAACATTAATGGCTAAAGATGCCTTAGCAAAAAATGATTTAAGAACTTTTGGTAAACTTATGAATGAATCTCATATTTCTTTAAGAGATGATTATGAAGTTACAGGGATTGAATTAGATACACTAGTTGAACTAGCATGGAATCATGAAGCAACAATAGGAGCGAGGATGACTGGTGCAGGATTTGGTGGATGTACAGTTGCATTAGTAAAAAAAGATAAGGTAGAAGATTTTATAGAAAAAGTAGGGCAAGGATATAAAGATAAAATAGGATACGAAGCTAGTTTCTATATAGCAAATATAGGTGATGGAACTAGAGAAATTTAGGAGGTATAAAAAATGATATTAGTTTGTGGTGGAGCAGGTTATATAGGGAGTCATACTGTTTATCAGTTAATAGATAAGGGCGAAGAAGTAATAGTTGTAGATAATTTAGAAACTGGTCATATAGAAGCAGTAAATCCGAAAGCTAAATTCTACAATGTTGATATAAGAAATGAAGAAGATCTTGATAAGGTATTTAAAGAAAATGATATAACAGAAGTAATTCATTTTGCAGCTAATTCCTTAGTTGGAGAAAGCATGACAAATCCTTTAAAATACTACAATAATAATGTTCATGGAACAGAAGTTTTATTAAAGGTTATGATTGCTAACAATGTTAAGAAAATTGTATTTTCTTCTACAGCTGCAACTTATGGTGAAGCTACAAAAATGCCTATAGTTGAAACAGATAGAACTGAACCAACTAATGCATATGGAGAAACAAAGCTTGCTATGGAAAAAATGATGAAATGGGCAGACATAGCACATGGCGTTAAATATGTCTCACTTAGATACTTTAATGTAGCTGGAGCACATGTAAGTGGAAGCATAGGAGAAGACCATAGTCCTGAAACTCATTTGATTCCTTTAATATTACAAGTTCCTTTAGGTAAGAGAGAATTTATATCTATTTTTGGAGATGATTATGATACAGAAGATGGTACTTGTATTAGAGATTATATTCATGTAATAGATTTAGCTAATGCTCATATTCTAGCTGTAGATTATCTAAGAAACGGAAATTCAAGTGATATATTTAATTTAGGGAATGGAAGTGGATTTTCTGTTAAAGAAATGATAGAAGCTGCCAGAAGGGTTACTGGACATGAAATACCAGCAAAGATTTGTGAAAGAAGAGCAGGGGATCCAGCTAGACTAATAGCTTCAGCTGAAAAAGCAAGAAATACTTTAAAATGGAGTCCAGAATTTAAGAGTGTTGAAGATATTATTGCTTCTGCTTGGAATTGGCATAAAAATAATCCAACAGGTTTTAATAAGTAGGTGACGATATGAATATTTATAGGGAAATCAAAAGGCTTATTCAATATGGATTGAAGCATGAGCTTTTTAATAAAGATGACGAAATATTTGTAAGAAATAGTTTATTAGATGTTTTAAATCTCGATGAATATGAAGATTTTGAAATAGAGGATGAAAATTTAAATACTCCAACTGATATACTAAGAAATATATTAGATTATGCATTTAATAAAGGAATATTAGAATCTAACTCCCCTATATATAGAGATTTGTTAGATACTAAAATTATGGGGATTTTAATGCCAAGGCCTTCTGAGGTTATACGTGAGTTTTATAATCGTTATAAAGTTTCAAAAGAAAGTGCTACATCTTACTTATATAGTATAAGTAAGGCATGTGATTATGTTAGAACAGATAGAATAGCACAAAATTTAGTATGGAAATCTAGTACAGAATATGGAGATTTAGATATAACTATAAATTTGTCAAAACCTGAAAAAGATCCTAAGGCAATTGCAGCAGCAAAAAATTTACCACCATCTAAATATCCTAAGTGCTTATTATGCAAGGAAAATGAAGGATATAGAGGTAGGGTAAATCATCCTGCAAGGCAAAATATAAGAATAGTACCAGTGGATTTAAATAATGAAAATTGGTATTTACAGTATTCACCTTATGCATATTATAATGAGCATTGCATTGTTTTTGCAGGTGATCATATACCGATGAAAATTACAAAAGATACTTTTAATAGGTTATTAGAGTTTATAGAAAAATTCCCACATTATTTTATAGGGTCTAATGCAGATTTACCTATAGTTGGAGGTTCTATTCTTACACATGATCATTACCAAGGTGGAAATTATGAATTTGCAATGGATAGAGCAGAAGATATATTTAAATTCAATTTAAATAATTACGAAAATATTGATTTATCTATTGTTAAATGGCCTTTAACTGTATTAAGATTAAAAGGAAGGAATAGATTGGAATTAAGTGATCTAGCAAATAGAATTTTATCTCACTGGAGAAATTATAGCGATTCTATTGTTGATGTATATTCTCATACAAATGAAGTTCCTCATAATACAATTACACCTATAGCTAGAAGAGATGATGAGTTTTATGTTTTAGATTTAGTGCTTAGAAATAATAGAACTAGTGAAGAGTATCCAGATGGAATTTTCCATCCTCATAAAGAACTTCATAATATTAAGAAAGAAAATATAGGTTTAATTGAAGTTTTAGGTCTTGCAGTTCTTCCGGCTAGGTTAAAGGATGAATTAGAAATCATAAAATTATCTTTAGTTAATGGAACTGATGATATTTATAGTAATGAAGAAATGAAAATTCATTTAAATTGGTATGAAGAAATAAAAAATAGCAATTCATTTATAAATAAAGAAAATGTTGATTCCATTATAGAAAAAGAAGTTGGAAAGGTATTTTCTAAAGTCCTAGAGCATTGTGGAGTATTTAAATGGAATGAAGATGGAAAAGAAGCTATGCAAAGATATATAAATAGCTTAAAAGAAGCAATTAATTAATAAAATATAAGGTGAGGCAATATTACTTTAGTTTGCCTCATCTTTAATTGTTATTAATAATTTATAGAGTTATATAAAGGTAATCGAGGTGGTTATAAATGGCGACGATAAAAGATATTGCAAGTGCTGCTGGAGTTTCTATTTCGACAGTTTCTCGTATTTTAAATTTTGATAAAACCCTAAACGTTTCTGAAGATACTAGGAAAAGAGTTTTAAGCATAGCAGAAGAAATGAATTATGTTACAATAAAAGAAAGAAAAAGTAAACTTAAAAGTCATACAATTGGGATAATATGCTCTTTTAATGAAGTTAAAGAATTAAATGATCCTTATTTTCTATCTATTAGAATGGCTATAGAAAAAAAATGTGTTGAAGAAAATATAGATTTTAAATCTTTATATTATACTAAAATATTAAACGATGATGCTTCAAAGTATAAGGGGTTAGATGGAATAATTGCTATAGGAATATTCCAAGATGATGAAATTAAAAAGCTTAGTGAATTATCTCAAAATATAGTATTTATAGATTCATCTCCTGATGAATGGGAGTTTGATTCAATAGTTGTAGACTTAAAATATGGAGTTAGAAAAGCATTAGAATATTTGTACAGTTTGGGTCATAAAGATATTGGCTATATAGGGGCTAAGGTTATTCCACATAATGATAATAATGGTGTAGAACTTGTAAATTATAGAGAAGCAACATATAAAGATTTTATGAATGAAATCGATAATCTAAATGATGATTGGATATTTAAAGGTGATTTTACACCAGAGGATGGATATAATCTTATGAGAAAAGCCTTGAAATTAGGAAATATTCCATCAGCTTTTTTTATTGCAAGTGATCCTATGGCTATAGGAGCTTATAAAGCTATACAAGAAAATGGATATAAGATTCCAGATGATATAAGTATAGTTGGATTTGATGATATTGCTACAGCTCAGTACTTATCTCCTTCATTAACAACTGTAAAGGTATTTACAGATTTTATGGGAGAAACTGCTTTAAATACTTTACTTGAAAGAATAAAAGAAGAAAGAAGCCTAAGCAAAAAAATTGTATTACCAGTTAAATTAATTATTAGAGATAGTTGTAAATTAAAATAATTTTTTTGCCCTATAAGTAATATACTACTTATAGGGCTTGTTTGTATTAATAGCTAAAAAGAGGTGGGGGGGATTTAAGTGATATATAGACTTGGAATAGATGCAGGTTCAACTACAGTAAAATTAGTATTATTAGATGAAAATGATAATGTAATTTATAAGACTTATAAGAGGCACCTTACAAAAGTAAGAGAAACTATATTAGAAGAAATAAAATTAATAAAGAGCTTATTAGTGAATAATGTGATAAAAGTTTCTATAACAGGTTCATCTGGATATGGTGTTGCTAAAGATACAAATATTTCTTTTGTTCAAGAAGTTTTCGCAACAACCATTGGTGTAAAAAAATTATTTAATAATATTGATGTTGTCATTGAATTAGGTGGAGAAGATGCAAAAATAATTTATTTGACTAATGGTCTAGAAGAAAGAATGAATTCAAGCTGTGCAGGTGGAACAGGTGCTTTTATAGACCAAATGGCAAGTTTAATGGGGATAACAGTTGAAGAATTAGATAAAATTAGTTTGCAATATAATAACATATATCCAATTGCATCAAGATGTGGAGTGTTTGCAAAATCTGATGTTCAGCCTTTATTAAATCAAGGAGCAAGTAAGGCAGATATTGCTGCAAGTATTTATGAAGCAGTAGTAAATCAAACAATTGGGGGGCTTGCTCAAGGTAGAGAAATAAAGGGGAATATATTATTTTTAGGCGGTCCATTATATTTTTATAAAGGACTTAGAGAAAGGTTTATAAAAAATTTAAACTTGAAGGATGACGAAGCAATAGTGCCTGATGATGCAGAAGTTTTTGTGGCAAGAGGAGCTGCCTTATTTGCAGATAGTGAAGATAAAACATATACATATGAAAAGTTAATTTCAAAGCTATCATATTCTAATAATATAAATATAGATATGAAAAGGGATATTAAACCTTTATTTTCTAGTAATGAAGAGTATAAGAAATTTATAGAAAGACATAATAAGGCCAAAGTATTAGATAGAGATATAAATAACTTTAAAGGTGATGTATACTTAGGGATAGATGCAGGAAGTACTACTACTAAACTTGTTCTCATAGATAAAAATGATAATATTTTATATAATTACTATGCTCATAATGAAGGAAATCCAGTTAAAGTAATAAAAGAGCAGTTAGGTTATATTTATGACAACTTTGCAGATAAAATAAATATAAAAGGAAGTTCCGTTACTGGCTATGGAGAAGAATTGATAAAAAAAGGCTTTGGAATAGATTTTGGAATAGTTGAAACACTAGCACACTATATAGCAGCAAGTAGATTTGATCCAGAAGTAGATTTTATACTTGATATTGGTGGACAAGATATAAAATGTTTTGAAATAGAAAACAAATCAATAAAAAGTATAATTTTAAATGAAGCTTGTTCTTCTGGATGTGGATCTTTTATAGAAACCTTTGCAAAAGCAATGGGATATGATGTTGAAAATTTTTCAAAACTTGGATTATTTGCAAAGCATCCAGCAGATTTAGGATCTAGATGTACTGTTTTTATGAATTCCTCTGTAAAGCAAGCTCAGAGAGATGGAGCAACTATTGAGGATGTTTCGGCAGGACTTTCAATGAGTGTTGTTAAAAATGCATTATATAAAGTTATTAGGACTAAAAACATAGGAAAGAATGTTATAGTTCAAGGTGGAACTTTATGTAATGATGCTATTTTAAGGAGTTTAGAGGTTGAGTTAGGTCAAAATGTAATAAGATCTAATATTTCTGGATTAATGGGAGCATATGGAGCTGCTTTATATGCTAAAAGTCAAAATCTTGAAAAATCTAAAATTATAGATAAAGACAGTATTAAAAATTTTAATCATGAATCTAAAGCTGCAAAGTGTGGACTATGCACGAATAAATGTAATTTAACTATAAATACATTTACTGGTGGTAAAAAATATATATCAGGAAACAGATGTTCAAAACCAACTGGAAAATATAATGATAATAATATCCCCAATATTTATGAATATAAAAACAATAAGATTATGAAATATGCTAATAATAATGGGTCAAAAGATACTATCGGGATTCCAATGGTTTTAAATATGTATGAAAATTTACCTTTCTTTGTAAGGTTTTTTAATGAATTAGACATTAAAGTAGTTTTATCAGATGCCTCATCAAAAAGACTTTATTTAAAAGGACAACATACTATTCCATCAGATACAGCATGTTATCCCGCAAAACTTAGTCATGGACATGTTGAAAGTATTATAAGTAAAGGTATAAAAAATATTTTTTACCCTTGTATGACATATAATTTTGATGAGGGAATATCAGATAACTGTTTTAATTGTCCAGTTGTAGCATATTATCCAGAAGTTTTAAAAAATAATATTTCTAAATTAAAAGATTTTAATTATATAAGTCCTTATTTAGATTTAAATTCAAGTAAAAGTACAGTTGATAATTTATATAATTCTTTAAAGGATTTATATCCATGGATAACCAAAAGGAAAGTAAAAGTAGCTTATGAAAGAGCAATTGAAGAATATGAACAATATAAATTAGATATTTTAGAAAAAGGAAAGTCTGCAATTAAATATGCTAGAGACAATAATTTATTAATTGTCGTTTTAGCTGGAAGACCATATCACGTAGACAAAGAAATAAATCATGGAATAGATAAAATGATGAATTCTTTAGGATTAGTAATATTAACTGAAGATTCTATACCAATTGATAAAAATAATAGAGAAGTAAAAATGTTAAATCAATGGACATATCAAGCTAGATTATTTAATGCAGCAAAGTTCGTAGCAAATAATGACGATATGCAATTAGTTCAATTAGTTTCATTTGGATGTGGAACAGATGCAATAACTGCTGATGAAACTAAAAGGGTTTTGGAAAGTAATGGTAAATTATACACTCAATTAAAAATAGATGAAACTAGTAATTTAGGCGCAGCAAAAATTAGAATAAGAAGTATGGTTGAAGCAATTAAAAGTAGGTGAGAACAATGAATTATGAATATAAAGTTTTTACAAAAGAAATGAAGGAAAATTATAAAATTTTAGCACCCAATATGCTACCAATTCATTTTAGAATATTAGATAAAATTTTAAAAGATTATGGTTTTGATATAGAGTTTTTAGAAGATGATGTATCTAAAATAATAGATTCAGGTCTTAAATATTCAAATAACGATATATGTTATCCAGCAATGATAGTAATTGGACAATTTATTTCAGCTTTACAAAGTGGCAAATATGATATAAACAAAACTGCTTTACTTATGTCGCAAACAGGGGGAGGATGCAGGGCTTCTAATTATATCCATTTAATTAGAAAAGCTTTAGAAAATAGTGGTTTTGGTAATGTACCAGCTATTGGTTTAAGTTTGACAGGAATTGAAAAACATCCAGGATTAAAATTAAGCCCATCAGTTATTTTGAAAGCTGTTTATGCAGTATTATATGGTGATTTAATAATGTGTTTATATAATAAAGTTAAGCCTTATGAAATTAATCATGGAGAAACAGATAAAACCTTAGAAGAAATGATAAATTATTTAAATGAAAAATTTTCAGGGATAAAATATATGAGTATTTCTAAAATTTCAAAAGTAATAATAAAAACTTTTGATAAAATTAGTATAAATAAGAAAGAAAAAATAAAAGTAGGAATTGTTGGAGAAATATATATGAAATACTCAAGAATGGGAAATAACCATTTAGAAGAATTCTTAATTAAAGAAGACGCAGAAGTCGTACAATCTGGACTTATGGATTTTGTTAATTACTGTATTTTAAATACAATAATAGATTATAAGTTATATAAAAAAGGATTTATAAAATCTAAATTAGCTAAGGTAGCTTATAAATTAATTTTAAGCCTTCAAAGAAAAATAAATAAAAATATAGAAAACTATTCAAAATTTGAAGCACCTACAGATTTTGATGAAGTTAGAAAAATGGCGGATGGTTATATAGGTTATGGAGTAAAAATGGGTGAAGGATGGTTATTAGTTGCGAATATGCTAGAACTTATAAATACAGGTGCTAAAAATATAATTTGTGCTGAACCTTTTGGTTGTTTGCCTAATCATATAGTAGGAAGAGGAGCTATTAGAAAAATACTAGATAAGAATCCTGATGCTAATATAGTTGTTATAGACTATGACCCATCACAATCGCAAATAAATCAGGAAAATAGAATTAAATTAATGCTATCAAATGCAAAGCTAAATGTTTACTTATAATTTAAAAACTATTTACAAATAAGCTATATCTATAAGTTATTATAATAGATATAGCTTTTATTTTGCATATATAATGATGTAGATTATACAAAAAATGATGATAAAAATAAATTTATATAGTATACTTATTTTGAATAATTTATGAATAACCATTAGTATGGTAGAGGGGAAAAAAGATGACTAAAAATAAACACTTTTTTGTGATAAATCCTGAAGCAGGTAAAGTTAATGTTTCAGAAAAAATAAGTAATGATATAAATGAAATATTTAAAGATTCATCTGAAGAATATACAATTTATATAACAAAAGGTAAAAATGATGCTACTAATTATGCAAAGAAAATATGTGAAAGTGAAGAAGGAAACTTAAAGTTTTATGCTTGTGGAGGAGATGGAACTTTAAATGAAGTAATTAACGGAATTATTGGTTATGAAAATGTAAGTGTTTCAGTTATTCCATATGGGACAGGCAATGATTTTGTAAGGAATTTTGAATCTGAAATAAATTTTTATGATATAAATATGCATATAGAGTCAAATATTAAAGAAGTTGACTTATTAAAGGTAAATGGACTTTATTCTGTGAATTTATGTAATATAGGTTTTGATGCAAAAGTTGCAGAAAATATGGTTAAATTCAAAAGATTTCCGCTTATAAGTGGACAAGGCGCCTATACACTTTCAGTATTTTATTCATTATTTCACAAGATGTATAATACATTTGATATAATGATAGATGGATCCGAATCAATTCATGGCGATTTTTTATTGTGTGCCGTTGCCAATGGAAAATCTTATGGAGGCGGTTATATGGGAGCTCCATTAGCAGAAGTTAATGATGGTTTGATAGATTTATGTATTATTAAAAAAGTTTCAAGATTAAAGTTAGTAAAATTAATAAAACTTTACAAAGAAGGAAAACATCTTGAAAGTGATGAATTAAAGGAATATGTTATTTATAAAAAATGTAAAAGTGTAAATATAAAATCTAAAGAAAAGTTTACAATATGTGTTGATGGAGAAATTTTTACTAATGACAATTTAAGTATTTCTCTTGAAAGTAAAGTAATTAAATTTCTTATACCAAACAAAGAAATAGATGCGGAAATAAATTTGATATAAAAGTGAGGGATATTTTTGAGGAGCTTTATAGAATTTAAAGACGTTAAAAAAACATATAAAATGGGTGAAGTAAATATTGATGCATTAAGCGGAGTATCATTTAATATTGAAAAAGGTGAATTTGTAATAGTAGCAGGTGCAAGTGGAGCAGGTAAAAGTACTATTCTAAATATTTTAGGTGGTATGGATACTGCAACTTCCGGAGATATTATAGTAGATAATAATAAAGTGAGTGAATATTCTGAAAAAGAACTTATCACATACAGGCGTTACGATATTGGGTTTGTATTTCAGTTTTACAACTTAGTACAAAATCTCACAGCTATAGAAAATGTTGAACTTGCTACTCAAATTTGCAAAAATCCTTTAAATCCTTCGGATATTTTAAATGCAGTTGGACTAGAAAATCGAAAAGATAATTTTCCAGCTCAACTTTCAGGTGGAGAGCAGCAACGTGTTGCTATAGCAAGAGCCTTAGCTAAAAATCCAAAATTACTTTTGTGTGATGAGCCAACTGGTGCTTTAGATTATAATACTGGAAAAGCAATATTAAAATTGTTACAAGATACTTGTAGAAAATATAATATGACAGTTGTTATAATAACACATAATCTTGCGTTAACTCCTATGGGAGATAAGGTTATAAAAGTAAAAAATGGAATGATTGAAAGTATTACATTAAACGAAAATCCTATTCCAGTGGAAAGGATTGAATGGTAATGTTTAAAAATGCTTTTATGAAAGATGTTATTGGAGACATTAAAAAGTCAAAAGGAAGATTTTTTTCTATATTTGCAATAATAGCATTAGGAGTTGCTTTCTTTTCAGGTATAAAAGTATCTCCTGTTGATATGAAAAGAACAGCAGACAAGTATTATGATGATTATAATTTTATGGATTTAACTTTATACTCTACTTTAGGATTTACAGATGATGATATAGCTGAGTTAAGTAAAGTTAATGGTGTTTTAGATGTATTTCCTACTTATTCATTAGATGCTATAACTACTATAGATTCTTCAGAAAATGTATTAAAAGTTATGGGAATACCTTTAAATAGTGATAGCTATGTAAATAAATATAAATTAATTGAAGGAAAGCTTCCGGAAAACCCAAATGAATGTGTTTTAGAAGCTGGAAAGTTAGAATCTTTAAAATTATCTATAGGAAGTAAAATAAAGCTTGAATCTGGGACAAGTGAATTATTAAGTGATAAATTAGAAATTGTTGAATATGAAGTTGTAGGTAAAGTACAAACTCCTTATTATTTATCCTTTGAAAAAGGTACATCGAGTATAGGATCAGGGAAAATATCTAGTTTTATTGTTATTCCACAAGAAAATTTTAAAATACCAGCATATACTGAGGCATATGTAACAGTAGATGGTGCTAAAAAGTTAAATTCATATTCAGATAAATATTTTAATTTAATTGACAATGTAAGATATCCCTTAGAAGAGCTAGGTGAGGATAGAGCTAGCATTAGATATAATGAAATAGTTAGTGAAGCAAATAAGAAAATAATTGAAGGTAAAGAGGAACTCGAGAATCAAAAAATTAAAGGTAAAGAAGAATTAGATAAGGCTAAGAAAAAACTAGAAGAGTCAGAAATTGCTTTAAAGGATGGGGAAAGTGAACTAGCAAAAAAAGAAAATGAATTTAATGTTTCAATTATGAAAGCTGAAAATCAAATTTCTTTGTCAGAATATACAATAAGCGATGGTAAAGTTGCCTTAGAATCTGCAAAAAATGCTTTTCAAGCTGAAAAGTTAAATGCAGAAAAACAAATGGATATTGCTAAAAGCACTCTTTTAACTTTGAATGATACTAAAACAGGCCTAAATGAAGAAATTACTAAAGTAAAATTAGCTTTAAAAGTTCCTAATATTTCAGAAGAAGAAAAAAATAAGCTAAATATTCAACTAGAAGTTTTAACTAGAAGCATGGATGAATTAGTTAAGGGTATAGAATATATCAGTAATGAAATTCAAAGTGGAGAAGAAAAGTTAAGATTAGCAGAAAGTGAAATTACAAATAAAGAAAATGAATTAATAAATGGTGAAAAACTTTTAAATGAAAAGAAAATCCAATTAGAAGTTTCTAAAAATGAAGCAGTTAATCAATTTGAAAGTTCAAAGCTACAATTAGAAAATGGAAAAAATGAACTACAAAAAGGAAAAGAGGAGTACGAAAAATCTAAGGAAACCTTTGAAAGAGAAATTGCTTCTGCTGAAGCAAAAATTAAAAAGGCAGAAAATGATGTAAAAAGTATTGAAGAACCTAGTTGGTATATATTAGACAGAAATAGTCATTATTCATATGTAGATTATAAAAATAATGCTGATAGTATAGATAAATTAGCTAGAATATTTCCAGTATTCTTCTTTTTAGTTGCTGCTTTAATATGTTTAACAACAATGACTAGAATGGTAGATGAACAAAGAATAAATATAGGAACTTTAAAAGCTTTAGGATATTCAAAATCTAAAATTGTATCAAAGTATCTAATATATTCTTTCTTAGCTAGTTTTTTAGGTAGTATAGTAGGACTTGCAATAGGATTAACTGTATTTCCAATAGTAGTTTTTGATGCCTATGGTATTATGTACACTTTACCTAAAGTTGAATTAGAATTTAATATACCAATAGCAATTTCTATAACTGTAATAGCTATCTTAGTAACTACTTTATCTTCATTCTTTGCATGCTACAAAGAGTTATCAGAAACTCCGTCAGCTCTTATGAGGCCTAAAGCTCCTAAGAATGGGAAAAGAATACTAGTTGAAAGAGTCAATTTCATTTGGAGTAAATTAAGCTTTATCGGTAAAGTAACAGTAAGAAATATATTTAGATATAAGAAGAGATTCTTTATGACTGTTTTTGGTATTGCTGGATGTACAGCTTTAATTGTCACTGGCTTTGGAATAAAAGATTCAATAAAGACTATAGTTGATAAGCAATATGGAGATATATTTAAATATAACTTAACTATAAATATAGATAAAGATGCAAGTGATTTAGAAAAACAAGATATTTTTTCAGATATAAGTAGTTTGAAAGAGGTAGATAAACTACTAATGGTACAATCAGAAAGTGCTAAAATAGTTACTGATGACGGAGATAAAGATATTTATATAATAGTTCCTGAGTCCTTAGATAAATTTGATCAGTTTATAAACCTAAAAAACAGATTATCTAAAGAAGAGATTAAGTTAAAAAACGATGGAGTTATATTATCAGAAAAAGCTGCAAAGAAAGCAAATGTTAAACTTGGTGATGAAGTAAAAATTAAAGTTAATAATAGAGAAATTTTAATGAACGTTTCTGGGATTGCAGAAAATTATACATTTAATTATGTATATATGTCTTCTAAATATTATAAAGAAAAATTTGATATTAACAGTAATTTTAATTCTATTTTAGTTAATACCTCTATAATAGAAGATGAAGATAAGTTTTCAAAGACAATTATGGAGAAACCTATAGTTAAAAGCGTATCATTTAATGCTGGTATAAAAGATAATTTTGACAATACGATTAAAAGCTTAAATTATGTTGTTTTAGTAATGATAGTATCTGCAGGAGCATTAGCTTTCGTTGTTCTTTATAATCTAACTAATGTAAATATAAGTGAGATAATGAGAGAAATTGCCACAATAAAAGTATTAGGCTTTTATGATAATGAAGTATCTGCATATATTTATCGAGAAAATATAATATTGACTTTATTTGGTATTGTTTTCGGTGAATTTTTAGGAATATTCCTACATAGATTCATAATGGTTACAGTAGAAATGGATAATATTATGTTTGGAAGGAATATTGATTTATTAAGCTTCTTAATTTCAGCATTACTTACAATAATATTTGCAGTACTTGTTAATATTGTTATGTATTATAAATTAAAAAAAGTAGAAATGATAGAATCATTAAAATCAGTTGATTAATAAAAACAAGATAGAAGAACACTCTTCTATCTTATTTTTATTGACTTATATAAAAGAACCATTTTTATTGCAAGGTATATACTATATTATGTATATAAATCTTAGGAGAAATGTTTATGTCATATAGTGAAATTTATGAGAAAATTGGTTTTAAAAGAGAGATGGAAAGGTTAGAAAAGCAGGCATATTTGGGTTTCGAAAAAGAAATGAGGATGTTAAAATTATTAGGAGTAAAAGAAGATAGTGATATTTTAGAAGTCGGAAGTGGGCCAGGTTTTTTTACAAAGATATTATTAGATAATTTTAGTAAATGTGAAGTTACTGCATTAGATAATGATGAAAAACTTCTTGAATTTGCTTATAGTAATCTTAGTAAAGAATATGGTAATAGAGTTAACTTCGTAATTGATGATATTACAAATACTTCTATACCAGATAATTATTATGAATGTGTTATTGCAAGATTTGTTTTTCAACATCTTAATAATCCAATTTCGGCACTAAAAGAAATATATAGGATTCTTAAACCCGGAGGGAAATTAATTATAATTGATATTGATAGTGAACTATGGGGGCTAACATATCCTAAAAATAATTTAATTAAAGCATTAAATGATAATTTATCAAAGTTTCAATCTAGTTTAAATGGTAATAGAGAAATTGGAAGAGTACTTATAACTCTTTTAAAATCATTAGGATTTATAAATTACGATATTGAAGCTATAATAAATCATAGTGATATTTTAGGAAAAGACAATTTTAGATATAAAATAAATAGCAGTATGGTAAGTGATTCAAAATTATCAAAAATCTTAGAGGAATATAATAACTTCTTTAATTTAAGTTATTCTTCAGTTATGCTATTAAAGCTTTTCTTTTATGGCGAAAAGCCTAAAGAGGTTAGAAAAACTAAAAAAAATAATGAGCTTAATATAAAAGATAAAGAATCTGAAAATAAATAACATTAGATTAAGTATTAATGGTAGTATTCCCATTATATACTCCTTTAATACTATGCTATAAGAGTAGTATAATTAATTAATGATTAATTTGTATTCTTAGGAGGGGAATGGTTTTGTACTACACTGGAAATTTAGATCTACTAGAGTGTGGATATATAGGTAATTATATTACGAAATTTGAGGATAATAAGATATACTCTAGTTTTTACTTAAAGGAAGAAAACCTTAATTTAAAATATATACAAGAAAAATCTATTGTTGAAATGAAAGCTAATTCTATAAAAATAAATGGACAAGTAGTGCTTGTAATACTATTTAGATTTGCTGGAAGTAATAAGTTTATTTATGGACGTATATATAATAAGAATTCCGACTTAGATAAAGAACATCTTCAAATGTTAGTATTTCAAGATACAATACCTATATGTTTTGTAGATTCTAATAATAAAATCATTGCCACAACTTTAGTTGAAAATGATTTAAGGAACTCAATTAAAGATTATATTATAAAAAAAAGAGTTAAATATAGCCCTTCCTATGATTTTGAAGATAGGAAATGTAAATTAAAGGAGTTATGGATGAATGCATAATGAGAAGTGGCAAAAGCCACTTCTTTTTGTTATAATTAAAGTTAGTTTATATTTTGCAAAGCAATGTATAAGATGAAGGAATGAAAAAATTAAAGAATGAAAAAATTGAGGTGGTTTTGCTATGCAAAATCTGAAATATAAAAGTGAAAAGTACTTTTAATAGGAAATCTTTGAAATTTCTTATTAATTTTTCATAATTCAATATAGTTGAATCATATCCTTAATATTTTCACTTTTCACTTTTTCAATCTTTCACTATTTCGTTATTATATAAGGTGAGAATTATGATTAAACAAGTTTTATTAGAAAAATTTAATAAAGATACATCAGGTAAAAATAATTTAGGTGGAAAGAGAATTTTAGAAAATGATTTAATTTCTAATTTTGAAGTAAAATGTGATGATGATTTGGTTTATATAGATTCTAAGATTATATCGGAAAATTTTTTTAATGAGTACAACTCTAAAATGGAAATAGATATAAATACTAAAAATGTAATATCAACTTTTTGTAGCTGTGATGACTTTGAAAGAAATGAATTGCGTAAACATAATTATTGTTGTAAACATCTATTTGCAAGCTTTTATAAATTTTTAAATGAATTAGATGATATTGAAGAAGTTAAAGCTAAATTTAACGATTCAGTTTTAAATAAGATTATTTTTAAAAATAAAAAAGATAATATATTAGATTTGCTTTTAGAAGAAGAAAACAAAGATGAGATTAAAATAGAAGTTTATATAAACAAACAAGGTCTAAAGAATAAATTAGCAGCAGAATTTAAAATAGGATTAAAAGGATTATCCTCAAATAGATTATATGTTGTTAAAGATATAAACCAATTTTTAACTTCATATTATAATAAGCTACCAATTAAATATGGCAAAGACTTTAATTTTGACCTAAGATATCAAAGGCTAGGTATAAAGGAAAAGAAAATAATAGATTTTATTGAAAAAGTGAAAGATATAGAATCAGTTTCATCAAATTTTATGAGAAGGCAAGATAAATATATAGATGGAAAGATGTTAATACTTCCTGATTTTTTGATAAGAGAATTTTTTGAAACTGTTTCAAAGAACAGAGTTTATTTAAATGAAGGTTTTTTTTATAAGCCCGTAGAAACTGAAATTATTTTTAATAAACCAGATATAAAAATATCTTTAAAGGAATTTGAAAAAGAATATTTATTAGCTTTAGAAGATGGAATACCAGAAAAGGTTGATAAAAAGGGAACTGTATTTTTATATGGAAGTAGCATTTTCTTACCAAGCATAGAGTATTGTTATGATATATCAGCATATTTAAACATATTCAATAATACAAGATCTATTTCATTAGATAAGGATGAGGAAATAAGAATTTTATCCAAGTTATTACCTAAACTTTACACACTATCTGATGATGTAAGTATTAATAAGCCTATAAAAAACAAAATTGTAAAAGAAAATGTTGAATTTAAGTTTTATTTTGATAAGGTTAATAAGGATGTAACATTAATTCTAAAAGTTAAATATGGAGAACATGAATTCAATATATTTCATGAATATAAAAATAAAATTATATATAGAGATTTAAATAAAGAAAGAGAAGTTATGTCCTTTTTAAGATCCCTTGGTTTTGAAGCTTCAGGAGATAAATTTTATTTATTACTTGGGGATGATTATTTATTTAAATTCTTTAAATATGATATTGAAAAGCTTCAAAATGTTGGAGAAGTTTTTTATTCACAAAACTTTAAAATGATAAAACAAATCAACAGTAAAAATATAACAGGTAATATACAAAGCGGTAAATTTGATTATTTTGAATTAAAATTTAAAATTGACAATATACCAGAAAATGAAGTTAAAGATATAATATTAGCACTTAGAGATAATCTTAACTATTTTAAACTTAAAAATGGTGAGTTTTTAGATTTAGAAGAAATAGAACTTAAAAACTTTTTAAATTTACTAGATGTATTATCTTTAGAAAATGATATAGAAAATGATAGCATTTTATTTAGTAAAAATAAAGCTTTATATATAGATAATTTTATTAAGGAAAATAATATTAGATATATAAAAGGGAAAAAGGAATTATCACAAATTCAAAAGAAAATAAGAGATGTAAATAAGCTAACATTTAAAGAACCATTGGAGTTACTTGCAGAGCTTAGATCTTATCAAAAAGAAGGTTATAATTGGCTTAAAACTATGGATTACTTAGGCTTTGGTGGAATTTTAGGCGATGAGATGGGGCTAGGAAAAACAATTCAAGCAATAACATTTATATTATCAAGCTTACCATCTAAAACATTAATTGTTGCACCAACATCATTAATTTATAATTGGAGTAGTGAAATAGAAAAATTTGCGCCAACTATTAAATATGCAGTTGTAAATGGTCCTAAAGATGAAAGAGTTAAAATTTTAAATAATATAGAAAAATATGATGTAATAATTACTACTTATAATTTAATAAAAAGAGATTTAGATGAATATGAAAAAATACAATTTGAGTATTGTTTTATAGATGAAGCACAATTTATTAAAAACAGTAATTCTCAAAACTCAATATCTGTAAAAAAAATAAAGGCATATAGAAAATTTGCTTTAACTGGTACTCCAGTTGAAAATTCATTGATGGAATTATGGTCAATTTTTGACTTTATAATGCCTGGCTATCTTTTTGATGAAAAAAGATTTAGCGTAAGGTATCATAAGAAGTTAAATGAATCAGAAGAAGTTTTAGAAGAGTTAAATAAACTTATTAAGCCTTTTATATTAAGAAGATATAAAAAGGATGTAATAAAAGAGCTACCTCAAAAGATAGAAAAGAAATTACTAGTATCTATGTCGGAAGAACAGGAAAAAGTATATTCTATTTATGCAGATCATGCTAAGAGCTTAATTGAAAAGAAAGTTAAGGATGATGATATAAAAACAAGTAAAATAGAAATCTTATCTTATATAACTAAATTAAGACAGCTATGCCTTGATCCATCTGTATTGATAAATGATTATGTAGGTACCAGTGGTAAAGTAGATGCTCTTATTGAAATTCTACAGCAAGGTATAGAGGAAGGACATAAAATATTAGTATTTTCACAATTTACTTCAGTTTTAAAAAATATTGCTAATAAATTAAGTTCGGAGAAGATTTTATATAGTTATTTAGATGGATCAATACCATCAGAAAAGAGGTTAGAACTTGTAAATGAGTTTAATGAAGGAGTAAATTCTGTGTTTTTAATAAGTTTAAAAGCGGGGGGAACTGGGTTAAACTTAACATCATCAGATATAGTAATACACTTTGATCCTTGGTGGAATCCTGCTGTTGAAGATCAAGCTACTGATAGGGCTCATAGATTTGGTCAAACTAACATAGTAGAAGTAATTAAGTTAATTGCAAAGAATTCAATAGAAGAAAAAATAATTGATCTTCAGGATGAAAAGAGAAAACTAATAGAAAAGATAATTGACAATGAGAATGATATGTCAAGCATAAATACATTAAGCGAGGAAGATATATTAAGTCTTTTCTCAATTAATTAATTGTTAAATTAATTTATTTATAATAAATAATATAACAAGAAAAATTATTTTATGTTAATTAATAATAAAATGACAAGCAAAGTGAAAATATACATTTTAGAGTTGTTAAGAGATTTATTATTAGAGAAGTTTATAAAGAGTTTCTAAGAATATGCTGCTATAGCATGTTCTTTTTTTTATGAGTTATTATATTGATATTAAATTTACAAAACATTTAGTACAGGCTAATTTAATAGAATATCCATATTAAAATTGGGAAACATAGTATTGAAGTAAATTTCGGAGGGATAAATATGTTTAAACATGAAAAATCATTATTACATGAAGTAAAAGTAGAAAGACCTAATCCTCAATACGCTGTATTATTACAAGAGCAGTTAGGAGGAGCTAATGGGGAATTAAAAGCAGCAATGCAATACATCTCACAAAGTTTTAGAATAAAAGATCAAGAGATAAAAGACTTATTCCTTGATATTGCTGCAGAAGAATTAAGTCATATGGAAATGGTAGCAACAACTATTAATTTATTAAATGGTCATGATGTAGATTATAAGAAGGTAGTTTCTGGGGAAATTCAAGGGCATGTTTTAGGTGGATTATCACCATTATTAATTAATTCGTCTGGATATTCATGGACTTCTGATTATGTATCATGTACAGGAGATTTAGTTGCGGATTTACTTTCCAATATTGCATCTGAGCAAAGAGCTAAAGTTGTATATGAATACTTGTATCGTCAAATTGAAGATAAAGAAGTAAGGGCAACTATTGATTTTCTATTAAATAGAGAAGAAGCTCATAATGCTTTATTTAGAGAAGCACTTAACAAAGTTCAAGGAACTGGATCAAATAGAGATTTTGGTGTTACTGAAGATTCTAAGCTTTATTTTGATTTATCAACTCCAGGACCAGAACATAAAGCACCAGATCCAACAGCACCTTCTTTTAATGATCCAAGAAAATAAATAATATAAAGGAGAATTATCATGCAATTAGCTTCAAACGAATTAAATCAATTAAGTGAATTAATAATGAGCTGTGTCAATTCAATAACATCTATGGGATTATTTAAGAATATGGTTCAAGATCCAGAACTTAAGAGTATATTAGAAACTCATTTACCAGTCCATATTCAAGATTATAATATAAAGGTGGAATATGTTAAAAATGCAACTACACCTACACAAAAATTAAATGTACCAGCATTGAAGAAAACTCTACAAGACTTTACGAAGGCGCCAGTAAATATGACTCAACCTACAACTCCTAATACAAATGCTACAACATTAAATGATAGAGAAATTGCAACATCATATCTTTTAACATTAAAAAGAGCAGGTAGAGAATATGCATGGAGTGCTATGGAAGCAAGTAATCCAGATTTAAGAGAATTTTTAAAAGATGCATTTACTATGAGTTGTAATCATGCTTATGAAGTATGGCAATGGATGGTGAAAAAAGGTTATTATCCACTATGTCCAGCGCCACAAGATGAAATAACCAAAATAGGTAATACTTATAATGAAGTTACCAATCAGCAATAGATTAATTGATCAATATAAAAAGAATATGGCTTCAAGTCATATTCTTTTTTATTACATAAATAATAAAGTTTCGCTTATATATAGAGTATTTTGATTTTAGCTATAAATTTTAAATATACTTATTTTGATGATAAATATATGATATATTTATATATAAGTAAAATTTATAAAAGGAGGAAGTAATATGCCATTAAAGGAAAAAGTTGAAGAACTTAAAGATTATTTAAGTAAATATGAAAAATTAGTACAAGCAATGAATTTAGTTTACTGGGATATGAGAACTAACATGCCAATTAAGGCAGGAGAGTCTAGATCAAAAGTTTTAGAGTATTTGTCAGGGGAAAGCTTTAATACGATTACTAGTCCTAAAGTAGAGGAATTTATAAAGGATTTATCACAATATAAAAATGAAATGAATCATACTGAAGTTAGAATGCTAGAAGAGCTTGAAAGAAATTATAATGAAACTAAAAAAATACCTCAAGATAGATATGTAGCTTATGTTGGTATCTGCAGCAATTCAGAATTAGCTTGGGAAAAAGCTAAAGATGTTAATAATTTTGAAATATTCAAACCTCATTTAGAGAAAGTTGTTGAGTTTCAAAAAGAATTTATTAATTATTGGGGATTTAAGCATGATAAGTATGACACCCTTTTGGATAAATATGAATTAGGATTAACTACTGAAAAATTAGATAAAATATTTGCTGAACTAAGAGATGGAATAATAGAGGTATTAAACAGTATTAAAGCTAGCAATAAAAAGATAAATCGTGATTTTTTATATGGTAAATTTGATACAAATAAACAAAAAGATCTATCATTATATATTTTAAATAAATTGGGATTTGATTTAAAAGCTGGTAGATTAGACGAAAGTGTTCATCCGTTTACAACAAACTTTGGAAATAGAGATGTAAGATTGACTACTAATTATCATGAAGATGAATTTGCATCAGCTTTATTTAGTACTATTCATGAAGGTGGTCATGGTATTTATGAACAAAATATAAGTGATGACCTAGAATCTACTGGACTTCAATCTGGAGCTTCTATGGCAATACATGAATCGCAATCAAGATTTTACGAAAATATATTAGGTAGAAGTAAGGAGTTTTGTTCATATTTGTTACCTATAGCTAAAGAATATTTTGAAGATTTTAAAAATGTTACTTTAGATGAGTTTTATGAAGCTATGAATTATGTTGAACCTTCACTAATTAGAACTGAAGCAGATGAATTAACATATGGACTTCATATTATAATAAGATATGAAATAGAAAAAGAATTAATTAATGGAAGAATAGGCGTAGATGACCTTAAAGAGTTATGGAATAAAAAATATAAGGAATATTTAGGAATTGAACCTAAAAATGATAGTGAAGGAATACTTCAAGATATGCATTGGTCAGATGGGTCTTTTGGATATTTTCCAAGTTATGCATTAGGAAATTTATACGGAGCTCAAATGTTCCATAAACTTTTAGAAGAAAATCCAAATATAATGGAAGAAGTTAAAAATGGTAATTTTACTGAAATATTTAATTGGTTAAAAGAAAAAGTTCATGTACATGGTTCATTATATACTCCTGAAGAACTTATAAAGAATATAACTGGAGAAGAACTTAATTCAAAATATTTTATAGATTATTTGAAAAATAAGTATTATAGAATATATGATGTAAGATAATATTTTAATTAAGGAGCAGCCTTAGAACTCTATTTAATATAAAATTCATTCAATTTAAAGTAAGCTTTATTGTCTTAAAAAAGTTAATATCTTATTTTTATAAAGGGGCTCGCGTTTTAAACTGATACCTATGTCAAGGACATTATAAAAAAAGGGTTATGCACAAAGAAGATGATTTCTGTATTGAACAGGGGTCATCTTTTTTTGATCCCATTTATATCTGTAGTTATTATAATAAATTATATATTTATTAATTTTGCTTTTAAGTTCTTCATATGAATTACACTTCTTAGATTTAACAGAGTCCTTCAAATGACCAAAGAACGATTCCTGCGGGGCGTTATCCCAACAGTTTCCACGGCGAGACATAGATTGTCCTAAGTTGTTTTCCTTCAGTAAGGCTTGAAATATAGGACTTGTATAATGTGATCCTTGGTCAGAATGGATAAATGCATTAGCAGCTAACTTTACTTTCTTCTGTTTTTTTAGTTTTAATATTGTTTCTGTCGCTATATCTAGAGTGATTCGCTTAGACATATGATGAGTTAATATTTCACCTGTTGAGGCATCTAGAATGGTTGACAAATAAGCCATATCGTTTTCGCCGTATGGCAAATATGTAATATCAGTTAATAAAACTAAACCAGGAGTTTCTTGCTTGAAATTTCTTTCTAAAAGATTTGGAACAGTTCTATGTTCTTTAGTTGCTTTTATTATTTTTTTATAAGGGTTAGTCTTTCTATATGGGCATATAATTTCATATTTTTTCATTATTCGTTGTATCTTTTTTAAGCTATAAATTACATTATATTCATTTTCTAATATCATTTTAATAGACCTAGAACCTTTCTTGTATCCACGTCGGTTAAAAGCCTTTAAAATTAGATTTTTAGCAAATATGTCTTGGTTGTCACGTTGCTTTCGTATATCTGCTGAATTTATATAATTGTAATATCCCGAGCGTGAAACATCTAAAATCTTGCAAAAATATCCTGTTAACCTTTTAAAATTATTCATTTCAATTGTAGATTTTATTAATTCAAATTTAGTGCTAGTATTCAATTCTTTATTTTTCTTTATCAGCAACCTTTCTTTCTCGTCTAATTTTTTTAATAGTTCTACCTGTGCTTCAAGTAGCTTGATTTTAGCTTCTTGTCTTTCTATAATTTCTTCTTTCGTTAATTCGCGATTAACATTGCGGTAACGTGGAGTTCTTGTGGCTTTATCTAAAGCTAGAATACCGCCTTTATCATAGGCTTTCTTCCATCTAGCAGCTGATTCTTCAACTCTTTTAATTCCAATCATAGCTATATCAAATCCATTTTCAGCAAAAATTTTTCGTGCTGGTTTTCCAGAAATATATTCATCTATAAATAATCTTTTGAACTCAAATGTATAAGTTATTGTTGTTTCACTTACTTTAGCTACATATTTATTCTTCTTTAATTTTTCTATATCTTCTCTCGTTAATAAAAATCTACCCATTCAGCAACCTCCATCTATTTATTTAATTATATAAAAAATACCTATAGACATAAACCCTTTTATTTAAGTGTCTAGTCTATAGGTATCAGTTTA